>CAZSGO010000045.1:0-9720 GCA_964606395.1 uncultured bacterium | reverse complement strand
TTCATGGATTGCTCTCAAAATTAATGAAGGTAGATTCAGATACCCATCTTATAGCCATGACCGCTCTGATCTATTCACCGCCTTTCGTACCCGTTGTTGCTGCAATACTAAAGAACAAACAAGTGATCATGACCGGGATGCTGGTAGGTATTGTTGGTTGGGTGATCGGCAATTATGCCGGGATAGGCTTTGCCTACTTAATGCAATTGATCTTTGGCTAAAACGAACTTAGTCACCTTAAAATCTCTAAAAATAGATCATAGATCGGTTCAGATCTAATATACTATCTCTAATATCGAGCGTAGTTCTTTGAATAAAGCGTTTGAAATATCTGCTTTTTCGTGTAATTTATCCCCGAAATACAAGGAGTCCTAATGCGCTTAAAACGTGATCATACATGTGGAGAATTAAGTAAGGCCACAGTTGGTAAAGAAGTCCGGGTCAATGGTTGGGTCAATACCCGACGCGATCTCGGTGGAATATTTTTTGTAGACGTTCGTGACCGTTATGGTTTGGTACAGGTTCGTTTTAATAACGATTTGCCATCAGAAATATTGGATGTTGTAAAACATTTGAATAATGAAGATGTCGTTGCCGTATCCGGAATAGTGGTTGAACGTCCTGCCGATTCGGTCAATGCCAAGATCGCCAGCGGTGAGATCGAGATCGAAGCAAAGGATTTTGAACTTTTGAATAAAGCTATCCCGACGCCTTTTGAGATAACAAAACGCGAAACGGGATCTGAAGATCTTCGCTTAAAATACCGTTATCTTGATCTGCGCACGGAAACCCTCAAAAGAAATATGCATCTACGTCATAAAGCCTCTCAGGCGGCTCGCCGATATTTGACCGATAAGAATTTCATGGAAGTGGAAACACCGGTTCTGATGAAATCCACACCGGAAGGTGCCCGTGATTTTTTAGTTCCTTCACGCGTGAATCCCGGTAAATTCTATGCCCTTCCTCAATCACCACAGACCTATAAACAATTGCTGATGGTGGCCGGTTACGATCGATATTTTCAGATCGTAAAATGTTTCCGTGACGAAGATCTTCGCGCGGACAGGCAACCCGAATTCACTCAGATCGACTGTGAAATGTCGTTTGTTGATGAATCGGATGTAATGACCATTATGGAAGAGATGATCTCCACGGTATTTAAAGACTCGATCGGTGTTGATATTCCGACACCTTTGCCTGTCATTACATTTGAAGAAGCCATGGAACGTTACGGCTCCGATAAACCGGATGTACGTTTTGATCTTGAGATCAAGAATGTTGAGGACTTTGCAAAAGCTACCGAATTTTCGGTATTTCATTCTGCTCTTGATAACGGGGGAGTGATCAGGGCTTTAAAAGTCCCCGATGCAGCTGAATTCTCTCGCAAGAAAACCGATGAATTAACTGAATTGGCTAAAAAATATGGTGCCAAAGGCTTGGCTTTTGTTAAAGTCACCGAAGATGGACTCCAAGCCGGTATCGCAAAATTTATCAATGAAGATGCCGCTAAGTTGTTAATGGAGACAACCGAAGCAAAGGCAGGCGATCTGATCCTCTTTATGGCGGATGAGTGGGAAACCGCTCTTACGGCATTGGGTGCGGTTAGAATCTCTCTTGCCAATGAATTCGGATTAATTAAAAAAGATGAATATAAAGCTGTTTGGGTGGTTGATTTTCCCTTGTTTGAAAAAGACAGCGAAACAGGTCGTTTAGTTGCCCGTCACCATCCTTTTACCTCGCCCAAATTGGAAGATATCGATAAGCTGGAATCCGATCCCATGTCCGTTAAAGCCCGTGCCTACGATATGGCATTGAACGGCTATGAAATTGGCGGCGGATCCATCAGGATCTACGAAAAAGATTTACAGAAACGCATGTTCAAAGCCCTGGGTATTGGTGAAGAAGAAGCTCAGGAAAAATTCGGCTTCTTGCTGGGTGCCTTTGAATACGGTGCACCGCCCCATGGCGGCATCGCTTTTGGACTTGACCGCCTGATCATGGTATTGGCCGGCGAAAGCTCAATTCGCGACGTTATTGCCTTCCCTAAGACCACCACGGCACAATCTCCCATGGATGGTGCTCCCAGTGGTGTGGATGAAAAGCAGCTGGATGATCTGCATATACAGTTGCGTAAGACGTAAAACGTAAGACTATAAAACATTTATGATAATGCAAAAGCGCCCCAGAACGGGGCGTTTTTCAATATGTAAAATAAATTGATATAGGTTTATACTGGGATTTATTTCATTCCCATACTGCCAATCACTTTATGTGCAAAGACAAGTTCTTTCGCAAGTATGCGGGTGGATGGAAATTGGGGATTGGCATTGATAAGTTCAATTTCATTATCGTGAAATTGAATGACCTTAAAAAGTATTCTTCCATCTTTAAGTTTAATAATAACCTTGTCATTATTTAATACGGTCTCTAAAGGAGATACAAAAATGATCTCTTCAGGATGGAAAAATGGTGTCATGCTGTTGTCATGAAGCGATTTGATCTGAAGGGCGTAAGCAAAGAGGTCTTTGTTTCCTTCGGGTCGATTGATCTTTTCTTCGGAAGATACGCAAAGTGGAAAATTATGATCCTTAAAAGACTCATGGATGTTCTTGATTAAAGGGATTTGTTGTTTCGTTACATAATCGATATGAGAAACATCATTTGTTGTTCCCGTAGCTTTCATTTTCCCTTCACCGGTTAAAAGCCAGTTAATATCATAACCCATGGTCAGAAGTTGTATCAATACGTTTTGAGGAAGTGATCTGTGTCCTTGTTCATAAGATACATAAGAGCGAAGATGGATTGATAATTCAGACGCGAATTTTTCCTGACTGAGATCAAGATCTTTTCTAACTGCTTTTAAGCGTTCACCAATCGACATAAGTCACCAGTGTTATGGTTGTATGAATAGTGTACAAATGTGCTTGACAATGCGCACAATAATACATAAAATTGCAAAGGCGTGTAATATTGTACATGTACGATGATCGCCCAAAATGGCAGGAAGAAATGAGTTGAACGATACGAAAAATAAGCTAAATACCTGCCTGAAATTCTAAAATACTATCGATCAAAATCGTATCTCCAAAAGTAGAGGGTAATCATGAATTCTCGAATTGTCAATACCCCCGATTCCTCCATTTTAAGCGGAAACCCGGAAGCCGACACATTGTATATGAAAGAGCTACTGATCGTTGCGGGTCTAAGGCAAACCGATGTTGCACGAGCGCTTGGCGTTAAAAAGACCATTGTGAACAGAGTCATTTTGCGTAAGGATAATTCTGCTCGTGTACTCGCTTATTTTGAAGACCTCGCAAAGCAATACGGAGAAAAACTACAACGGTTACGCGTAATCGTCAAGGAATAAATGTAAAATCGTGCAGCTTATGCAATAAATTACATGATTAAGGTCGGATGATAGTTGGTTCGTTAAGAATAAAAATCAATTCATTTAATAGATATTTTTCCCAAAACACTTCCATTTGTCGCATTTTTCACGTCTCCCAGGAGCTTTTGAGTCGTGGTTTCGTCAACTTCTACCGTTAGGCTGACATTCTCGGCAAATTGCTGGTCAAATGAAATGAGGTGGTATTGGTTGACTACTCGCATAATGAGTGGATGCTGTTCGTAAGAAGCTATAAATTCGATCGTGTCGCCGACTTCAACCGTTTTGATCTTAGTCGCATCAAGCGTATCGGATGCCGATTGCCCGTAAGCCCGGATCAGTCCACCGGTGCCCAACTTGGTGCCACCGTAGTAACGAATAGAAACAATCAGCACATTGGTCAGGTCCAGTCGCTGAATGGCGCCGTAGATGGGTTTGCCTGCCGTTCCGGAGGGTTCACCGTCGTCGTTGTAACGGAAGGTCATCTCTTGCCCGTTCCCAAGTTGCCATGCATAGCAATGGTGAGTGGCATCATAATATTTCTTTCGAATATCATGCAGAATAAGTTCAATATCTTCTACACTTTCTACCGGATATGCATAACCTAGAAACTTGGATCCTTTGATGGTGATCTTGGATTCGGCGGTGGATGTGATTGTTTTATATTTCATATTGAAATGGTGTATTAACGCGATGAATGGCGTTGGTAGGGAACTATTTTATAAATGTAAATTTCTTGGCAATGACCGAATTATCTGTATGCAGAGCAACGATATAAACACCCGAACTCAGATCGCCCGGAACGAATTCTATGTTATGTATTCCGGCAATTAGCAGATTTTCTGCAAGTGTTTGTGAATAAACTTTTCGACCCAGTAGATCGTAAATGGCAAGCTGTCCGTAAAAATTATCTTCTAAGAGCAAATATGAGAGGTGGAATATCTCTGAAGCATGCAGAGGATTGGGATATAATGCAGATATCTGATCAGAGCTAACCGGTGTGAACGAGAAAGAAACGGCAACATCCTCCGTATCTGATCCGATAGCCATGATACAATCATTGAATTGTCTTCCGTCCACGATAAGAGGCGAGGGACCGATTTGACGTACTTCGCTTTCTTGTCCGTTCAGACAGACTAAATTGGCATCGGTCCCGGCTGGAAGGGCTGCTTCAAATAGCAATATCTGATCCGGTAGTTCGCTGATCTTATAATAAGATACCATCGGATCGGTCGGGAGAGTAATGTTGGCACTTTGCGCAGTGATGATATTGGATGAGTAATTGTCGAAAGAGATCGTTTCCAGATCAGCGGCATCATTAAAGGGATAGAGGAAATTATTAGCTGAATACGGACCGCAGAGAACTTGTGCGCTTCCCCAATCTCTCAGGGCTTCTTCAAATGTGATTTCATTGTCGCTCAGTTCATCACGAATTGATTGTAGGGCGGGTGTATCAATGATCCTGTCCCAAATGTTGTGTATGATATTTTCACCGGGCAGAGAAAATCGCTTATCAAGATAAAGATTAAAACCGACGTTATCATAATCCAGCTGACTGTTATTGATAGCATAATTCCAATCTGAAGCGTAATTGTTGAAATAACTGTGATAATCATTTACGTCGGGGTACATATGTTCTTCGAACCAAACCGAGGACATTTCGAAATAAAATATATCGGCATTCCTGAATTTATATCCCAGCTGAAAAATATGGAACAGTTCGTGTGCGCAGGTGACACTTAAACCCTCTAGTCCATATGTATAAAAGACGGATGAATCATTTAATTTTGTACTGAGAGTAAGGTAGGAAGTCCAGACGTTTGATCCGAGAATAACCTCATTTTCGGGTTGTGTAACTCCATAATACAAATAATCCGAACGAAAGTATACATCGATTTCCGGTGATTCAACGTTATCAATGGGAGGGATCTGAAATCCTAAAGAATCATGTAATTCCGAAAACGAAGCATCGAGATATTCAGCTGCTTTAATTACAAAATCCGGTATTGAGTCGTTATAGTTAAAATCTTGTGGGACTTCGTTATAACCGGAATTATCGTAATGGATCAGAAAATGGCCGCCGGGTGAAAGATATTCTTCAACCCGTGTAGGGCGTGAAGTATTACCAAAGGTTTGATAAGGTTTTAAAAAAGTACGAGCTGCCTGATTATTGGCAGGTTTTGCAAATATGGGGTTGAGCGCTAAAGCGATCAAGAAGAAGCATGATAGGATTTTTCTGATCGTGTTCATACAATAAAATTGAGTGTAAACCTTATGATATGGATTCGATGGTTTTGCCCAGCTGCAAGATACGGGCTTCGTCATAAAGATTACCCAATACCTGTAAACCGACCGGAAGGCCATCAACCGTATTCCCGATGGGAACGGATAATCCGGGTATCCCGGCAATATTAATGGAAACGGTAAAAATGTCACTTAAATACATGGCCATTGGATTGTTTACATGTTCGCCGATCTTAAATGCAGGGGTTGGGCATGTCGGTAAAATGATGGTATCGACATCTTTATACGCTTTTTGAAAATCTTCATAGATCAGTCTGCGGACTTTTTGTGCTTTGGCATAGTAGGCATCATAATAACCCGATGACAGCACATAGGTTCCCAGCATGATCCGTCGTTTCACTTCAGCTCCAAAACCGTATTCACGATTAGCGGAATAAAAGTCGTCAATGCTTTCAGCATCCTGTGATGTTCTTACACCATAACGCACACCGTCAAAGCGGGCAAGGTTACTTGATGCTTCCGCGGTGGCAAGAATATAGTAAACGGCGATAGAGTAGGAGAGATGTGGCAATGTGATCTCTTTTATTTCTTTGCCGGCTTTTTTCAATGTTGCAATACTTTCATCAACGCGTGCTTTTACATCAGGGTGCAATCCCTCTTGCAAGAGGTGAAAAGGAACGCCAATGGTCTTAACGGTATCGTTATCGAGTTTACCTACATAATCATCAACCTCTATATCCGTTGAAGTCGCATCTTTTTCATCTTTACCCGCAATGATCTGTAATAATTCGGCAGACTGTTTTACCGTTTTGGTTATAGGACCTATCTGATCCAGAGACGAAGCAAACGCAGTGATACCATAACGGGATACACGCCCGTAAGTCGGTTTTAAACCTACCACTCCACAAAATCCTGCAGGTTGACGGATGGAACCGCCTGTATCGGATCCAAGGGCATAGTCTACCAGACCTGCTGCAACGGCAGCTGCCGATCCACCGCTTGACCCACCGGGTACATGCTCGGGGTTAATGGGGTTTTTTGTTGCGCCAAAAGCAGAATATTCCGTTGATGAGCCCATGGCGAATTCATCAAGATTTGCTTTTCCAACGATAGTTCCACCGGCTTTCTTGATACGCTCGATCACAGTAGCATCATATGGAGCGATATAATTTTTCAAAAAATTCGAGCCGCAGGTATTGGGTAATCCTTTTACATTGATATTATCTTTTATAGCGATCAATTTTCCCGAGAGAGTCCCCTGAATACCTGCTTGAGTTACAGCATGTGCATCAAGCCATGGTTCGTCCACGGTCGTCATGATATTCAAATTTCGGGTCTCATTGTATTTTTTCAGGAAATCCTGGATAGAAGTTGTCATCATGTCCTCTTGACTCAGCGGGTGAAGCGTAAAATATAATAGCCGACCAGTACTCCGATCGCACTTAAAAAATTAACATGGATTCGAAATCCAAGTGTGAATTCGATAAAATATAAATTCAAGGTAAAATTATTGAACCCGATAGGGAAATTCACAGAAAAGAAATCTTTTACCGATCCTTCGGGAAGAACATTTGCAAAAAGATGTCCCAATGCTCCACCCACAATGGCTGCAATAAGGATGATACCGATAACTCGTCCGATTTTTGATGCATATTTGGCCATAGAGACCCCTTTTACTTACCTGATATCAGGTGTTATATTAATACGCTAAATATAACACATCATGGAGCAAGTATAAAGTACAAAGTTCGCAAGACTTAAGACGTGGATAATTAAATTGATATAAAATTTCAGTGTTCTTGGTTGAAATTTATATCATAAACCATTTAACTTTCTCCTATCAATTAGCAACTTCATTGTTTATCTTTCTGGAATGAAGAACTATAATAAAATTATTCTCACACATTTTAAAAAACATCCTAATGCCAGGCTTAAGATAAAGCAATTGGCAAAGAGCATGAGGATTGGAAGTGCTGAGTACACTTTTTTCCGTGATGCCATTAAACAATTGACCCGTGAAGGAAAATTATATCGTTTTGAAGGAAATACTTACGGATTGATCGATCAACGTGGCGAGATCATTGGAACTTTAGATATGCATCCCCGCGGATTTGCATTCGTCCATACCCTGGATGAAAAAAAAATATTTATAGCTGAGCAAAATATTGCTACGGCTTGTCATGGAGATACGGTAGCCGTTGTATTGCATCAGAAGCGAAGCGGAAGCAAAGATGAAGAAGGCCATGTAAAACGTATCGTTTCCCGCGGGAAAGATGTTTTCATGTGCACTTATCATGATCTGCGCGGATATGCTCTCGGAATTCCTGCTATTTTTCATCTTCAAACGGAAATCGTGATCGATGATATGAACGATCTTTCGCCGCAAGAAGGCGATTATATATTGGTCAGAATATTGGATTGGCGCAAAGGCGGAGAGCGGCATCATGGAGAGCTCGTCAGTATTGTCGGTAAGGATGATGTCCCCGAGTTTGATGCCATTATGGTTGCAAATAAACATAATATACCGGATACCTTTAATCCCGAGACCCTGAAGCAAGTAGAGAAAATGGAATTTGAGATCCCCGATGATCCGGGGAGAAAAGATCTGCGCGATATAGATTGTTTTACTATTGATCCCGAAGATGCACGTGATTTTGATGATGCGGTTTCAATTAAAATGCTTGATGACGGTAATTATCTGCTGGGTGTACATATCGCAGATGTGAGTCATTATGTAAGACCCTCAACACCCTTGGATGATGATGCCCTGCATCGCGGCACGTCCGTTTATTTTACCGACCATGTTGTTCATATGCTTCCTGAAAAGCTCAGTACGATCTTATGCTCGCTTCAACCCCATACGGATCGCCTGGCGATGACCGCTATGATGAAAGTATCTCCCGAAGGCAAATGCCTGGAATATGAAATATTTCCATCGGTCATTCATAGTAAACATAGATTTACCTACCGAGATGTTCAGAATATCCTTGATGCTAAAGAAGGTGTTTTTCATACTGACTTACAACAGATGAGCACATTAGCAAAGATCCTGAAGAAAAAAAGAAAAGAAGAAGGAAGCATCGATTTTGATCTTCCGGAACCGGTTTATGAGTTGAACGATAAAGGTATTCCGACTAGTATTCGTCTAAGGGATAGGATGTGGAGTCATCATATCGTTGAAGAATTTATGCTTCTTGCAAACCAAACCGTGGCAAACTATGCCCGAACACGCGGTACTTCAGTTCCATTTATTTATCGTATCCACGATATTCCCGAAGCCGATAATATTTATGAATGGTTCGCACTAATGGATGCTTTTGGTGTGAATGTCTCTTTTTTCGGACTTCCGATCACGTCCAAGAAATTTCAGAAGACTTTAGAAAAAGTTCTAAAGCAAAACGATAGTTCCTACATTATGCGCTTGGCATTACGAACTATGACCAAAGCAAAATACAGTGTAAAACCTGTGGGACATTTCGGATTGGCATTTGAGGATTACACCCATTTTACATCCCCTATACGTCGTTATCCCGATCTGATGGTCCACCGATTATTAAAACTCTATTTAACGGCACCCACCATAGATTCCGAGTTGAAAAAGAGTCTGAAACATATCGCAAAAGTATCATCGGCTGCTGAATTGCGCGCACTACAAGCCGAACGGGAATATCATAAGATCAAACAGATGCGCTATATTACAAATCATATTGGAGATGTTTTTTCAGGTGTAATTTCAGGTGTGGCTTCTCATGGATTCTGGATCGAATTGGAAAATGTTTTTGTTGAAGGATTCGTTCGAAAAGAAACCTTAAGTTCGGATATCTGGGAGTATGATAAACGGCATCATCAACTGATCGGTCTTCGCAAAAAGAAAAATTACCGGATGGGAGACAGACTGGATGTTCGTGTAGTAAAAGTTGATATAAAACGAGGCCAGGCGGATTTTGAAATAGTTATTGGTGACTAGAAACCAGTGACTGGAAAAAAATATTGTAGGGGTTCGGTATATCGAACCCTTTTCTTATATGCAACTATTATTAGAATTTGTATTTACCAGTTACCAGTTACCAGTTACCAGTTACCAGTTACCA
>CAZSGO010000044.1:0-9871 GCA_964606395.1 uncultured bacterium | reverse complement strand
AAATTCAATCGTATAATACACGGCTTTGATATGATTGTTTTAGGAGTAAAAAAATGAAAAGCGGAATTCATCCAAAATACGACGAAGTGACTGTTAGTTGCGCATGCGGCAACAGTTTTACAACACGCAGCACGGCTGGTGATTTGAAGGTCGAAATTTGCTCAGCATGCCATCCTTTCTTTACGGGTAAACAAAAGTTACTCGATACGGCTGGCCGAATTGAAAAATTCAACAAAAAATACGGCATTAAAAAAGACAACTAGCTTATTATGTTTGAAATATCAAGATCATCCCGCATTCCGGGATGATTTTTGTTTATCCAAAAAGTTTTACAGGAAAATAATATGACAAACAAAACAGAACAAAAAAAGACGATCCTAGTAGGCGGACAGGCCGTGATGGAAGGCGTTATGATGCGTACACCCAAGGCTTATGCAACAGCGGTACGTAATCCACAAGGCGAGATCATTACCGAACGTAAAGAATTCACATCACTGGCCAAGAAAAATAAGTTCTACAGCTGGCCCGTCGTTCGTGGTGTTGTCTCCATGGTCGAATCCATGAAGATCGGTATGGAAACGTTGAATTTTTCAGCGGATATTGCGTTTCCCGAAGAAAGTAAAAAAGAAGCGGGTTTCTGGTCAAAGGTCGGAGGTTTTTTAAGTACGCTCTTTGCCATCGGTCTTGCGGTTGTAATGTTCCTGATCGGTCCCATGTGGATCACGGAGAAATTGTTCGGATTGCAAGACAGCGCCGGCTGGTTCAATGTGAGCGCGGGTGCTTTCCGGATCATCTTTTTCCTGCTTTATCTCATCATTATATCTCAAATGAAAGACATCAAGCGATTATTCGGTTATCACGGTGCCGAACACAAAACGATCTACGCTTTTGAAAAAGGCGAAGAATTGAGTGTTGAAAATATTAAAAAACATTCACGTTTTCACCCCCGTTGCGGAACGTCGTTCCTGTTTATTTCCATGATCAGTGTGATCATTATTTACGCTATTGTTGATACCCTGGTGATCCATTTTTTCCAAATATCATTGACCATTCAAATGCGTCTTTTATATCATATTCCCCTTATTCCCCTCGTGATGGGATTGGGATATGAGGTCCTGAAATTCTCAAGTAAGAACCTGGATAAATGGTTTATTGCATGGATGGCCAAACCCGGGTTATGGCTGCAGCGCATTACCACAAAAGAACCCGATGACAGCATGATAGAATGTGCTGTTTCCGCATTGAAAACGGGATTCGGTGATGAGTGGGAAAAATATAAAGGCGGACAATTCGTTGCCGAGGCAATGGAATAATTTCGGGAGCAGAGTATGCTGGATAAACTTGAACAAATAAAAGAACGTTATGACAAGGTGATTGCAGAATTGTCTGATCCTGCTACCTTCTCAGACCAAAATAAATTTAAGACGCTATCTCAGGAGCGTAAGCATCTTGAGCCGATCATGGATATTCATAAAGAATATGACGCATTGTTGACCCATATTGCCGACGATGAAGACGTGCTTCGGGGCAATGACGACGAATTGAAAGAATTGGTCAAAGATGAATTGGATGATTTGAAAGAACAGCGCGAACGGATGGAAGAAGCCATTAAGTTCTTACTGATCCCCCCGGATCCGAACGATGATAAGAATACCATTGTGGAAGTCCGTGCCGGTACGGGTGGAGATGAAGCTGCGTTGTTTGCACATGATCTGTATCGTATGTACGTACGTTTTGCCGAACGTCAGAATTGGAAGATCGAAGAGCTTAGCTCGTCGTTTATCGGACTGGGCGGCATTAAAGAAATATCTTTTTCCATTAAAGGTGACGGAGCCTATGGTCAGTTGAAATACGAATCGGGTGTGCACCGCGTACAGCGTGTCCCTGCCACTGAAAGTTCCGGCCGGATCCATACTTCAGCCGCTACCGTTGCCGTTCTGCCGGAAGCTGAAAAAGTGGATGTAGAGATCAATGATGCCGATCTTCGTATCGATACCTATCGAGCCAGCGGTGCCGGTGGACAGCACGTTAATAAAACTGACTCGGCGATTCGAATTACACATATTCCCAGTGGAGTTGTCGTAGCTTGTCAGGATGAACGCTCCCAGCATAAAAATAAAGAAAAAGCATTAAAGATCCTCTATAGCCGTTTATTGCAATTCAGTATAGATGAGCAAAACGCTAAAGTTGCCGCAGAACGGAAATCACAGGTTTCAACCGGTGACCGTTCAGCCAAGATCCGCACTTACAATTACCCCCAAATGCGGATCACCGATCATCGAATAAATTTTACAACTCATCAACTCCAGGCCGTTATGGACGGTGACCTATATGAGGTTATTGAACAGTTGAAACTTGCAGATAATGTCGAAAAACTAAAGAATATTTAAACACATGGCCGGATCCAAAACATGGACCGTTATGAGCATCATGAACTGGTCCGCGAATTACCTTGAAGAAAAAGGCATTGATGACAGTAAAACCGTCGTTGAATGGCTTTTATGCGAAACGCTTTCATGTTCGCGTATGGATCTTTATTTGCAATTTGACCGACCCATGAGCGATGCCGAATTAGCCCTTTTCCGTCCCATGTTACTCAAATGTGCCGCCAATCAACCGGTTCAGCAGGTCGTGGGTAATTGCGAATTTTATGGCATTAAACTGGCTATAAATGAGCATGTGCTGATCCCGCGTCCCGAAACGGAAAGACTGGTGGAAGAGACTATTAAATTAGCTCCATCTCTTCTTGAAATGATCAAGCCCAAAGAGATCGTTCGCAAGGAAAAATCCGATGATGGCGAAGAGGTGAAAGAGATCAACATCACCTTGCCTCAGGAATTGAATATTCTCGATATCGGTTCAGGGTCCGGTTGCATAGCCATTGCCTTGGCTCTTCATATTCCTCAAGCCAGGATCACAGCTATCGAAAAATCCGATGAGGCTGTAAAAGTCCTGAAAAGAAATATCAATTTTTATAATCTTGAAAAAAGAATTTCCGTTATTCATGGCGACATCCGGGACTATAGACCCGAAACGCCTTTCCATATGATCGTCAGTAATCCGCCTTATATCGCCGAGCATGAAATGGCCGGTTTGGATGATAATGTATCCTACTATGAGCCGCATCAGGCATTGTCCGATAAAGATGACGGATTATCTTTTTATCGATTTTTTGCTGAAAAGTTCACAAATTGGATGATACATCATGGGGTGGCTCTGCTGGAGTATGGCGGAAACGCACAGACCCCGGACATGAAGACTATTTTTTCTGCATATGACCAACGTGTGATCAAAGACTATCAACAGGATGATCGGGTATTTGTCCTAAGCATGAAAAAGGAGGCATAAATGCAAGAGATGATGAGCCCTTTTACGCATGAATACTGGATGAAAAAAGCTTTCGCAGAGGCCGAAAAGGCCTTGAAGTTGGATGAAGTTCCGGTTGGCGCGATCATTGTTAAAAATAATATGATCATTGCCCGTGGTTACAATCAGGTTGAAGCATTAAAAGATCCCACCGCGCACGCGGAGATCCTGGCCATTACCGCTGCCTGTGATACACTGGGAGAAAAACGGCTCGAAGGCTGTACCCTTTATGTTACATTGGAACCTTGTCCCATGTGTGCGGGTGCCTTGGTGAATGCCCGTTTGGATACCTGTGTATACGCGACCGCCGACCCCAAAGCGGGTGCCTGCGATTCACTTTATCACCTTTGTGAAGATCCCCGGTTAAATCATACGGTAAAGATCATCAGTGGTGTTTATGAACAGCCATGCAAAAGTATTTTACAGCATTTTTTTCAAGAGAAAAGAAAAAAGAGTTCAGAAGATCAACGGATTATCAACTAAACTCTTAAACTCTTAAACTCTTAAACCTTAAACCTTAAACCTTAAACTCTTATACATTAAACATCATTTCCCCGAGTACGATATTCCCAATGCCGTCATGGTAGTAAAATTGGCATAATGGTAAAGTCCTAGACTGATCTCCATTTGACCGATCTTGTATTGTCCACCCAGTGAAATACCGCTGAGAATGGTATCCAGACCAAAACTATTACCGGCAAGGTTGAGGCGCGCCAGATCTATACCGGTCATAATATGAAGATTTTCACCTGCCCGGATATAAAAGCCCAGAGTAAATTTTTCGGCAAAATAACGTGCGGCGGTATCAAAGATAAGCTTTCCGGTTTCAGTATCAAATAATGAGGATGGGAACCAGTCGTCGCCATACCAGCGAAAATCAATATTCAAGCGCAGGGGGAGATATTCCAGTTCATGAGAAAACGATGCTCGCCAGGCATTATCCAAGCCGTTCGTTGCTCCGCTGAAAGCAAGTACATTGTCGCGTTTTCCAAATGTATAGGCAAGTCCGTATCGTAGAAAAGTGGAGCTTTCCCGCGATACATCAATACGGTTGCCGTGAACAACGAACTGAGCGCCGGCGGAAAAATGATCTGAGATACGATAACCGTAACCGATAAAATATTGATATTGAGCGGCTGTGAATTCACCTTCAAGCGTGCCTTCAATGTCGCGCTGATCAAAAGTACCGTAATTTTCAAAATTTAGTCCGGTGGTCACCACATGCTTTTCTTTGAAACGATAGTGTCCGGATAATTCGGAAATAAAAATTCCCGTACCGGGTAAAAAGGCTTCATTGACATTGACGGACCAGGGTGTGTTATAGGGATTTAGGGCCGGATTTATCCAATAGGCATTTGAAACTTCTGCTACAGCTCCTCCGGAATGGGCCATTCCCCAGTAAGCGGGGGATGCAAAATTTGACATTTGTGTGGGAAGCGCAGCCGTCAACGGCAGTGAAAAAACCAGTAAGAGAGCAATAATAGCAGCTGACTTCCGTGTCTTGTTTCGCAATCGGGACTCCTTTAGATAGATATGAGTCGTTTTATTTGTCAACTTGTTCCCGTAAAATACACAAAAGATGAGAGAGAGCACAGAAAAAATCACTTAAAACGGTGAAAAGTCCTCAGGCTTTCGCCCCCGACTGTAATACGTATGAGCTTTATCAACCGATCCGCCGTAACCGTAAAAGTATTCCGTATTGTAATTGACACCTTTGGTGCTTGTTTGCGTTGACCAGTAGCGCATTCCCGTGGTGTCGCCGGCAGTGTTGGTGGTCCAATTCATAAAGATCACGGAATGTCCCGATCCCGTTGTGCGCCAGATCTGGACAAAATCACCCTTGATCACATTATTCATACTTTCGATCCTGTCACCCAGGCCATAGGCCTGTAATGCCAATCCCGGACCATCTCCCAATGTGCTCTGAACATACCAGATCGACATAAAATTCTTGATATTGGTGTAAGTTAATCCGTTTATATCCTCACCCAGTCCGAGATCGCTAAGCATTCTGGTGATACTGCGGAAATAGACCTCGAAGGTTACGCCGCTGCAGTAGGTGCTGTGTGAGCTATCGGGATTTGCTGAGGCGATCTTGCTGTCCAGATAATAAAGATCTTGGGTTACACCGTGATATCCGCTGACCCAACTGTATGGATAACGCCCGTCACGATAATATTCCTCAAGTACGTCGATAACATAATCATTGAACCTTACATCCTCAGGATCGGATATGATGAACAATGCCGAATCTTCCATTGTTACATTTCTGTCATCCAGCAGGTCAAAGTACAGCATGCTTTCGCTTTCTGTAGTGGTTGAGCCGCTAAGGGTTGTGCCGCTTAACGTAAAGCCGGCGGGCAAGGGGTTCTTTAATGTAACACTAACATTACCCTGGGCATTTTCGATCTTGATGTTTTGTGAATATGGCATGTTCAGATAAGCTCTGCGAAGTTTCTTGGGTTGGATCGAAGCACGTGGATCAAGTTCAAAGTTGATCTTAGAATAGCTGCTGTAAGATTCGGCATCCAGAATGCCAAGGGTCAGCGAACTTTTTGTCACATTTTTATAGAGGATAGATACGCTACTGTCGGGGTTGAACTCCCATTCAATATCCAGATCGGATGAACTGAGTGTAAATGCTTTTTCGAAATAGATATCAAGCGTATCACGAACATCGTTTCCCTCCAACACAGCCAGCGAATCCGGTTTTGTTTTCAGATAAGCGTAAACATGAACGGGGATATTGCCGAGCTCAATGGTGGAAGGTAAAAGAGAATAGGTTTGGGTAAAAACCTTATTCTTGATATCACTGTCCTCTATCTTCAGCTCCAGGATTTGTTCCGCTTGAGGCTTTGCGAAAAAGGACTGACTTCCGCCGGTGGACATCATAAGCTGTCCGGACATCAGGGTCATCTTGCGGATTTCAGTTTTATCGTTCATTTTTAGCACATAAAAATATAACCCTTGGGGACACAGTTGTTCCAGATCGTTTTTTCCGTTCCAGGCGGGAGAATAATGACCCAAATCACGGTGATCATTAACAACGGAACGAACTTTATGACCGCGAATATCATAAATATCGAGAGTTACTTTTCCGGACGTGTTCAATGAATATGGGATAGTCGTATTTTTATTGAAAGGATTGGGGTAATTCTGATCCAGCTTAAATTCACCGGGCGCGGTATTGTCGTTTGCAATGCCGGTAACATCGAACGAAAAGGCTCCGGTTTCATCGGTAACGGTATAAGCCTTGGCCGCTGAGTTAAGATATAGTTTTACGGTTACTCCCGCGCATTTTTCAGAACCACCGCGACCGTTCACGATCCGGCCGGAGATATGCGAAGGGTCCGCAATTAATTGTTGGGTAAGGAAAAAGGCCACGCAAAGAAATAGGAGGTGTTTGCTTTTATTCATGTTCTTTCTATTATTGATCGTTAAGGTTTTTGGGCGCGTATGCGCGACTGTAGTGAGTATGGGCTTTGTCAACCTTGCCGCCATAACCGGCAAAGTATTCGGTGTTATAATTTACACCCTTGGTGCCGGGTTGGGTAGACCAGTATTTCATGCCCGTCGTATCGCCTTCTTCATTTAGAACCCAATTGATAAAAATTACGGAATGCCCCGAACCGCTGGTTCGCCAGATCTGAACAAAATCACCTTTTTTTACATCGCTCATTGCCATGATCCTGTCACCAAGGCCATATGCTTCAAGGGCAATGCCGGGACCATCGCCTTTGGTTTCTTGTACGAACCAAAGAGAAATAAAACGGTCAAAATCCTCGGCACTCATATTATTGATATTTTCGGGATATCCGTGATCTTTATTGTATTGCATGATCGTGCGAAAATACACTTCAAATGTCAATCCGCAGCAAAACGTACTGTGTGAACCGTCCGGATTTGCATTTGCGATCTTAGTTCCGTTATAATACAGATCTCTACTGACTCCTTTATAACTGTTTACCCAGGAATAGGGATAAGAGCCGTCACGTTCATAGTCTTCTATGATATTCAATATGTAGTCGTTAAAGCTTATGGCTTTGGCTTCTGTGTCTTCGGGAGTACAAAAACCATCATCGCCGCAATCATTGCATTCTTCTACGTTTACATTATTTTTCGCATTGGGTTTGGCGACCACAAACAGGGCGGTCAGCAACACAACGGCCAGTACGATAATTATGATAAATTTTTTCATATTGCCTCAATCTTTCATATGTTCGATCAACAAATTATTTTTTGAAGATCGTTTTAAAACTACTATGATAATAGTAAAAATAACAGAAGAAAGAATGGAAAATCAAGGGTCATCGGCAGGTTCTTGAACTTCATTTTCTTCCCATCCTTTTAATATTTTTTTTCGCCGGATCCGTGTGAGGATAAACCCAATGATCAAGAGGATGGGAGCGATGATCCAGATCAAATTTTGTTGATCCAGAAGAATATATAAACGATAACTTTTTATGGCATGTTGACGCCAGTGTTGCTGGAATCGTTGAGTATCCATCAGGAATGCATTCTGAAATCCTTTTTCAAAATCTTGATATTCTCCGGCATAGAGGAGGCATTTGCTCACAAGTCCGATCCCGAAATACTCTATCAAATAATCTACCATTGCCACGCTTTGCGCATAAGCGATCTCGGCTTTGGCTTGAGGCATTTGCATAAGATTTTCTATCGTGCCAAATGACATCAGATCTTGATGCCAGAATTCGCGACTGACCAGTACCCGTTTATGCAAGGTGAATTCCCCGGCTTCATATTGGGCAAATCCCTCATTGAACCAAACCGGAAGCGGAATGCCCTCTACCGCAAGATGGACCGTCTCGTGGAGCAAGGTTTGCTGAAAATCTTTAAGTGTTTGACGGCTGAATGATGGACTCTTGACCAGCATACGGTCATCCGAGGCCAGCCCGACACTCCAAACGGGTGATGATGTCCCCGAATACTGATTGTAGGTTTTTGCATTATCGGCAATATAAATATGCAGCGGCCGGGTGGTCAGTTTATACTGCCGGCCTAATCGTTGTTGTTGTTCACTCACGACCTTTGCACTTATTTCAGCGATCTTTGCATCGTTTTCGGCATAATAAACATGCACATTAGCAAGCGTGAGCTGTTGATTCGGCACAGCTAACAGAAAAGAAAATATCAGTACAAATATGAAGATTCTTTTAGCTTTAGTGTGTTTGTGTTTATGGTTCATTGTTTTTTGCTTGCCATGCCGAAGTCCCGATTCATCTGGACGAAGGCAGGTCAATTGTTTATGGGTCCCGGACACAGCGGCCGCAATTGGCATAGCTCGCACTTCGGTCTGCGGGCGATACAAATGGACCGTCCATGTTTGATCAATTGATGGTTCCACGCGATCCAGTTTTCCTCGGGTAGGATCTTCATCAGGGCGAACTCCACCTTGGTAGGATCTTTTTCTTTTGTGAGTCCAAGATGACGGGAAATACGTCCCACATGTGTATCTACTACGATAGCGGGAACATGAAAAATATGATTTAAAATAACATTGGCGGTTTTTCTTCCCACACCGGCTAAGGTGGTGAGTTCGTCGAGAGTACCGGGTATTTCTCCATTAAATCTTTCAACGATATCATTACAACAGGCAAGTATATTGGTGGATTTATTGTTAAAAAACCCCGTTGAGCGTATATAAGCGATCAGTTCATTTTGATCCGCTTGCGCCATATCGTAAACCGTGGGATAGCGTTCGAAGAGGGCCGGAGTGACCATGTTGACGCGCTTATCCGTGCATTGGGCCGACAAGATCGTGGCAACAAGTAACTGATAGGCATCTTCATGATCCAATTCGCAGCGAACCTCGGGATACATCTGTTCGAGTTCGGCGATAATTTTAAGAGCCCGCGATTTTTTTTGAGTAAGTGATTCCATGTCTTAACTTACAAAGCTAAGATTATAAATGCATGACAATTTTTACTCACCCCGAAGGGATATATTTTACTTAAGCGAGTATTTTGTGCTGTTTGCAACTTTTGTTACAACAAGTTTATCTTCGCGAAGCAACCAACCCAATGCCATCATCAGATCGTTATTCTTTGCGTCTAGAGCTTTAGCCAATGCGCTTGCTGTCATTGCGCCTTCTTTATTTAGTTTTTCCCATACTTTACCTGCAAGTAAACCGATATTCATGGTTTTCTCCTGTTCTTTTAAGGGTTCTGTTTAGTACTGGTGGAATATACGGTTGAAAGTTGAAAGTTGAAAGTTGAAAAATCGGGATAGGTAAATTTTCTTCTGAAACTCGCAGAGTGCCGGGGGAAAATAAAATAAATGATCGGGAGGTCGATAAGTTGATAAGTTGATAGGTTATTTTTTTAGATGAAAATGTATTCTCCATAGCTTTTGCGAAGGAGAAAGGATTAGACGATAATTAAGCAGAACTTGTTCAACCCCGATAAAGTTAATATATTTCGTTTATCGTTTATCGTTTATCGTTTATCGTTTATCGTTTATCGTTTATCGTTTATCGTTTATCGTT
>CAZSGO010000043.1:5046-10142 GCA_964606395.1 uncultured bacterium | reverse complement strand
TTTGGATGTTGATTTTAAATGCCATAACGGCGATATTATTTTTTGTCAGATCAAGTTAAAAAGGACGCACATGAAACGAATATCTCGAACTTTAATTCTACTCACTCTTATCGGCTCGCTTTTTGCGCAGGAGCTGGCTCCAAAAAATACCGTTATAAAAAGTATTATCCTTCCCGGATGGGGAGAATTAGCTCATAAATCCAAATCGGCATATATATTTTTGGGGACTGAAGCCGCACTTTGGCTGGGTTTTGCCGGTTTGCGTTACTCGGGTTATGTCCAGAATCAGGATTTGATCGCCTATACTCAGTTAAATGCGGGAATAACCGATTATCCAAGCGATGTACAATATTGGTCGGATCTTGGAAATTATATGTCTTACGAAGATCATGAAGAAGATATGCTCGAGAACAGATCTCCGCAAGATATATGGAGTACCGATTACAGTTGGGAATGGTCTTCGGAAGATAATTTATTTGAATATGAAGCGCTGTTCAGAAGAAAAGAACTCACTCTTTTAAGCAGTGAATTCGTGATCACCGGGTTGATCGTAAACCGCATTGCATCTGTGATCAATGTTAGATATTTAGACAAGAAAAACATGCAGCTCTCTGCCTTTGCCGGACCGACACACGGCGGCGGATACTTGCAAATAGGCCTATCATTTTAATGAATAAGCATTTACGCACAGTTCAGATCTTTTTATCCGTTCTTACTTTTTTCTCTGTATTTTTTATAGAAAAATTAAGCGGACAATTGATCGTATTGAGCATATTCTTGCTTCTTACTGTACTCAGTTCCAAGAGACAGGCTATTCTTAAAATGTTCTTTAAGATGTCCATTTTGCTGGTATTTACACTTTTTGTCCACTTGTTCTTTCGCTTTGGAGAGATCTCTTATTGGGAGGCATTCGGGACAACAGCACTTTGGGACAAAGCCCTCTATTTCACCCTTAGGAACGGCAATATATTGTTCATTATGAGTTATGTGGTCCGGAGTGGCCCTCAGTTAAGTTTTGCCTCTATCACCTCATATCTGGATGGAAAACGACCGGTAAAATTCATTCAGCCGCTCACCTTGGCAATGCGTTATGTTGGACTGATACAAGATGAATTCCGTTCATTGCAACAAGTTCACCGTATCATGGGTATTCAAAGACCAAAACGCCTTATAGCTCAAGCTCGTTATTACACATCGCTTATCATTCCCACCATCATTTCTTCTTTGGAACGCGCTGAACATCTTTCCATTGCCATGACAAGCAGGGGTTATAACCAAGAATGATGACACGCACGATCTTACAGGTAGAATATGACGGTACGGCATATGCGGGATACCAATTGCAACCACAGCATCCCAGTATTCAGGGAGAGATCGAAAAAGCATTACATAAACTTTACAAAAAAGCCATACGGATCCATGCCAGCGGCAGAACCGATGCAGGGGTCCATGCGATCTACCAGATCATACATTTCACCCCACCCCGCGCACTTCCGAACCTCAATCTGAAAGCCGCGCTAAACACTCTGCTTCCAAAAGACATCAGGGTTATTGCGACGGCAAAGGGGAATGAAGATTTTCACGCCCGTTTTTCTGCACGAGAACGACAATATCGCTATATGATCTCTACTCAAAATACCGCCTTGGATCGTGATCGCGTTTGGCAGATATACCAGGAACTTGATTATGATTCCATGAAAGCATGTGCGGGACTATTTATTGGAGAACATGATTTTACCTCGTTTTGCTCGGCACAGGCAGAAGTTGATCATAAACGCTGTATCATTTACAGATCGTACTGGGAAAAAGAAGGTAATAATTTGATCTATCATATTCACGGGAATCGTTTTTTACACTCCATGGTCCGTTCTCTGGTTGGAAGTATGGTGGAAGTCGGAAAGGGACGATTAACGGTCAATGATCTCAGGAATATGTTTGAGAGTGAAGATAGGGGCTCAGGAGCCGTGACCGCTCCCCCACAAGGATTAACCCTTATGTATGTAAAATATGACGAGAAGATAAATTGGGAAGGAAATTAAGATGAAAAAGGGGCTTTTCAGTATTGTAACACTTATCATTTGTTTTGTGCTGCTTATACTATCACTTCAATTTTATCTTGATACACGCCGGCATCTTTTATTTGAATCAATTCAGCAAGCCGATTCTACACAGATATTGATGTCTCAACAACAAGACCGCATGTTGATCAATAACGACATCAGATCAGAACGTGAAACGGCTATAACTGAAACAATTGCCAGTTCTTCACCCGCTATTAGCGGAATACATGTTACCCGTATTCAACAATTCAGTAATAATCCTTTTTTTTCCGATCCGTTTTTCTCACGATTTTTTCCAAACAACACCTATAAAAAACGTATCCAAAGCCTTGGAAGCGGCGTATTGATATCACCAGACGGTTATATTGTCACCAATGCACATGTCTTGGGAAATAACGCCGTTGAGATCTATGCAACGCTCATGGGAGGCGCACGATATTCTGCAGAGATCATTGGCAAAGATGAGCTGACCGATATCGCATTGCTAAAGATCGATGCCGAGAACTTGCCTTATGTAAAAATGGGAAACAGTGATGAGATCATTATTGGCGAATGGGTCATTGCCCTGGGAAACCCTTTTGGTTTATTTGATGTCAGTAACAAGCCCATTGTGACCGCCGGTATTATAAGCAGTATACATATGGACTTTGGAGAGAATGAGAGTGGCCATGTCTATCAGGATATGATCCAAACCGATGCAAGTATTAACAGCGGTAACAGTGGCGGCGCCTTGGTCAATATGAGCGGGGAGCTTATTGGGATCAACACCTTCATTTTTAACGCCGCTACAGGGTCTACAGGCTCAATAGGCATTGGATTCGCTATTCCGATCAATCGCGTTAAGCAGATCGTAAATGATCTAAAGACAACTGGCGAGATCGCAAGAAATTGGGATTTTGGTATTTCCGGACAAGCTTTGACTCAATCAGTCGTTGAATATTATAATCTTGAAATTGACCACGGTGTGATCATCATTGATATAAAAGAAGGAAAAGCCGGTGAGAATGCAGGTTTAAAGATCGGAGATATTATTCTTTCCATCAACGGACAACCCGTTATGCGCAACCAGGATGTCATTGATATTATTAATAATTCATATTTGAGGATCGGCGATTCGATCACCGCTTTGATCAATCGGGAAGGAAGCGAATTTTCGGTTCAGATCGATCTTACACAATAAGAGCAAATATCAAACAGATTTATAATTTTAAGTTCTTTTTCTATTCGACATTATTTAGTTAAAATATTCAAAAGCCGGCTATAAACTTCTGTGTTGTCGTAATAACCTGTAAATTTTTCCGCCCCTGCTCCAAAAGCTCGAATGGGAACAGGAATAGCAGTATGTGAAAAAGTAGACCATCCGATGCCCACTTTGCGTGATAACATATGTGAAGCCGTGATCATAAATGCATCATACGAACCGTACATAATGTATTCACTGTGATCATCGTAGTTCTTTTTATCAAAAGATCTTACATAAGCGGTGGAAAGTTCATTTTTTTCGTATTCATTTAAAGCCAGACCTTTTGATCCATCTCCCAGTCCGGTTTGCTCCAAAATAAAATCAAATGCCCATGTTGGATCTGCTTTAAGCGCATCTTCACCCAAGTTGCTGATCAATTCTGAACGGATCTCAGTATATTCGCGTGTGAGCTCAGTAAATGAACCGCTTTGCCATTGTAATTTACTCAGGTCCATATTACTGTCGCCATAGGAAGTCCCCATGGTCATTCCGCCGCATTCGTGATCTGTGGTTATAACGATAAGCGTATTTTTTTTATGTGCACTGTAGAATTCTAGGGCGACTTTTACGGCTTCGTCAAAAGCCAATACATCGTGTATTGTTGTAGCGGCATCGTTCCCATGACAAGCCCAATCGATCTTTCCACCCTCAACCATGATGAAAAATCCATCGGGATTATTTAGCATATCGATGGCTTTTTGTGTGATTTGAGGAAGAGTGATCGAACCTTCATCCAGATCGATGCTGTATGGCATGGCATAATCGTCACTGACCGCAGGATGAACAAAAAGCACTCTGCCTGCACCGGGTTCCAAATATTTGAAAGCCGTTTTATTATTGACGAATAAAAAACCATTCTTTTTTGCCAGATCGATCACATTAATAGAATCAATGCCCTTAGGGTCAGTTATATTCCGGAACCCCCCTCCGCCGAAGAAATCAAAGTTTGAGTTGGCAAGCTGAATGCCGATCTCATAATAATTGCTTCGTTTGGGTTGGTGAGCATAAAAACCGGCTGGAGTTGCATGATCGATATCAACAGTAGTAATAATACCTATTTTCAGTCCGCGTTCTTTTGCAGTTTCCGCAATGGTTTTATAAGGATATCTGTGTTCAGCATCCATGGAAAGAGTTTGATTGCTGGTCTTGTTCCCGGTTGCCAATGCCGTTACGGCTGCACCGGAATCCGTAATATACTTTGATTGTGAATAGGTGGTTATAAAACCGGTAGAAGGCGCAAGGTTCATGGCCAAAGGAATAATACCCGCCCTGTCTTCCATTGAGGCAAGATAACGTTCAGCAGCATTTACCTGTACAGGTCCCATACCATCGCCAATAAAGAAAAATACGTATTTTGCTTCAGGTTTACCGCATGCGGAAAGCACGATAGCCAGTAAAAGAATTAGATATTTTCCCCATTTTCTCATTATTGTATTCCTTGTAAAAGATCCGGTTAATAATTTACCCTAATTATAAAGATATGGATAATAAGTATCAAATCATTTATGGTTAAAGTTTAGAGTTTTGGGTAGAGACGCGATTAATCGCGTCTCTACCCAAAAACCCAATGAACATAGGGATTCGCCGCTTCTTACTTTTCACATTTCACGTTTATTGCTTTTACCCCTCTTTTACGCATAAAGCTTCGGAGAACAGGTTTGCCTTTTTGCTTTTCTTTTCCTACATTTAGCGCTGGAGAAATGAACAATGCTAGAAGTATGGTCCGATCTAAGATCTCTACGTGAGAAAAAAAACATATCACTGCAAACACTCAGTGAAAACATGCGATTGCC
>CAZSGO010000043.1:0-4946 GCA_964606395.1 uncultured bacterium | reverse complement strand
TACCATCGTATGGATATTTCTTTTCCGCTTAAATTGAACATTTTCCCAAAAGAGACCATTTCATACCGGCATGAGATAAAGGGACAAAATCCTCTTGAAGATTTTATCATGAAAAACACACCAAAGTCCATTTTCTTTTCTAAACCGGCTAGAATGATATTTTACAATACTCAAGATACCCGATTTGTTGTCTCGGGATTTGCATTCCGTGAAAAAAATATTTCTCGCGTGGTTGTTGATATCAGCGATGATAGAGAATTGATCATTTATACAAAATAAGCGGTGACCGGTGACCGGTGATAAATCGCGGCTACGCAAAGAACAATCAATATTTTCAATATATAAAAAAGTAACAGCCTAAACCGTCCCCTACTTTTGACTATATACTTTATATTTTTTTGCCTTGTCTTATACTACGCCAAGATCTACCATAGCGATCGCAACTTTCATAAATCCACCGATATTGGCACCTTTGACATAATCTACGTAATTATTGTTAATGCGGCCATATTCGACACATTGTTCATGGATTTTTGTCATGATTTTTCTTAGGTGTCCGTTGACTTCTTCACGACTCCATGACATTCCCATAAAATTCTGCGTCATTTCAAGTCCGGAAGTTGCAACTCCACCTGCATTTGCGGCTTTGCCAGGTGCAAATAGTATTCTGGCTTTCTTGAAAACATCGATCGCATCGGGTGTAGAAGGCATATTGGCGCCTTCAGATACCACATAGCAACCGTTCTTAACAAGCATTTTGGCATCGGCAACGGTGATCTCATTTTGAGTTGCAGAGGGTAATGCTACGTCACAAGGGACATCCCAGGGGCGCTTTCCTTCATAGTACTTGCAACCGAATTCTTTGGCATATTCTTTTATCCTACCGCGACGAACATTTTTGAGATCCATCACATAGTCCCATTTTTCGCCATTGATACCGTCAGGATCATAGATATACCCTGTAGAATCGGATAATGTTACAACCTTTCCACCCAGTTGATTTACTTTTTGAGTTGCATATTGGGCAACGTTGCCGGAACCGGAAATAGCCACGATCTTACCCTCAAATGTTTCTCCGCGGGTCGCCAACATATCTTCTGCCATGTACACCGTACCGTAACCGGTAGCCTCAGGACGGATCAGACTGCCACCCCACTGGACGCCTTTACCTGTCAAAGCACTGGTATGCTCATTTTTTAGGCGTTTGAATTGTCCGTATAAGTAACCGATCTCACGGCCACCTACACCTATGTCGCCGGCTGGAACATCCGTACGAGGACCGATATGCCTGAATAATTCTGACATAAAGCTTTGACAAAAGTGCATGATCTCGTTATCCGTTTTACCTTTGGGATCAAAATCTGCACCACCCTTTGCACCGCCCATGGGCAACGTAGTCAAAGAATTCTTAAAGATCTGCTCAAAACCGAGGAATTTTAAGATCGAAAGATTAACACTTGGATGGAAGCGAAGACCTCCTTTAAAGGGACCGATTGCATTGTTGAACTCGATGCGATATCCTCTGTTGACTTTTACCTCTCCGGCATCGTTCACCCATGGAACACGAAAGACCACGATCCTTTCCGGAATTACGATCCTCTCCATGATGTTTGCGGCCTGAAAGACAGGATTAGCTTCATAAACTTCCCATACTGAATCGACCACTTCCCTAACTGCCTGAATAAACTCAGGTTGACTGGGGTTTTGGGCGACCATGTGATTCATGAATTCACTTTTAGTCATGTCTGTCTCCTTTTATTTCCAATTTGTCTAACTTAACTTTTAAATCCCTGGTTCTATAGTCAACTCCTTACACGATCAACTCGCTTGTATATTTTTATTTTTTTTTAATATCTCTGTTAAATAATTCCCTGTTCAACCATGGCATGGGCTACTTTCAAGAAACCGGCGACGTTTGCGCCACGGACATAATCAACATAATTATCATCAATACGTCCATTCTCTACACATTGTTCGTGAATACGAATCATGATCTGATGTAATTCTTTGTCCACTTTTTCTCTTGGCCATGAAAGACCCATATAATTTTGAGACATTTCAAGTCCAGAAGTAGCTACACCACCGGCATTTGATGCTTTACCCGGAGCATAAAGAATTTTAGCGTCTTCAAACACTTTAACAGCTTCAGGTGTTGATGGCATATTTGCACCTTCAACAACACACATACAACCATTCTTTATAAGCATTTCTGCATCAGTTTTGTCCAACTCATTTTGAGTAGCACAAGGTAGTGCAATATCAACAGCTTGTTCCCAAGGGCGTTTACCGGGATAGAAAGTTGCATTTGGAAATTCTTTTGCATACGGTGCGACAATATCATTATTACTTGCACGAAGCATCAGCATATAATTTATCTTTTCATCACAGATACCGTCGGGATCATAGATATAACCGTCAGGACCGGAAAGTGTAACCACTTTTCCGCCAAGGTGATTAACCTTAGTGGCAGCTCCCCAGGCAACATTTCCAAAACCCGAAATTGCGACTCTTTTGCCCTCAAAACTTTTACCAATATTTTTAAGCATTTCATCAGCAAAATAGACAACACCGAAACCTGTAGCTTCAGGACGGACCAATGAACCACCCCATGTAATACCTTTTCCGGTCAATACACCGGTGAACTCATTTTTAATACGTTTATATTGTCCATACAAATATCCGATCTCACGAGCTCCAACGCCGATATCTCCGGCAGGAATATCCGTCCGCGAACCGATATGACGTTGTAGTTCAAGCATAAAGCTTTGACAAAAACGCATAACCTCACCATCAGAACGACCGCGGAAATTAAAATCAGAGCCACCCTTGCCACCACCCATAGGTAATGTGGTTAAAGCATTTTTAAATATTTGTTCAAATCCAAGAAATTTTAAGATTGAGAGATTAACACTCTGATGAAAACGCAAGCCACCTTTATAGGGTCCAATTGCTGAATTGAATTCTACCCTAAAACCACGATTCACTCTGACTACTCCTTTGTCATCCACCCAGGGAACGCGGAACATGATCGTTCTTTCAGGTTCGACCAATCTTTCTAAAATACTAGCATCTTGAAAAATGGGATTGTCTGTGTAAATATCCCATACTGATTCAACCACTTCAACTACTGCTTGCAAAAACTCTGGCTGATAAGGATTTCTTGCAGCTACACCGTTAATAAATTCACTTTTGCTCATTCTGTTTTTTCCTCCTAAAATATAAGCAAAGCTTACGAGATCCACTTTTTATGATCCCGCTTTAAAACATCGATCCCGCTTATCTTCTTACCGGGATCAGGACCCATCTTGTTTAGTGACAAGAGTCTCTCAATTGTCTATGAATTTAATGATATTTTTTATTAAAAGTAAACATGAGTTTTGGCTTTTTTCCTATTATTTTCAAGGCTTTTTGCAGTTCATCAAATTAATAATCCATTAATAATACCGAAGTTTGATAACAAAGCGAAACAAATAAATTAGTCTTTATGATGATTTGTTTATTATTTCACGATTTAAGGAATTTTTTTTCATATTTTGACTTGAATATAATTTATTTGCAATAAAAAAAGAGACGCGATAAATCGCGTCTTTACATTTTGTTCTTCGTTTGTTGTTTTACGTTTTATATCTTGAAAAGAATAAGTTCTTACAACTCGTTCTGTGTGTCATTTTCTTTTTCGGCTTCGAATTTTGAAATGGAATCCCGCATAAATCCAACCATATCTTTTTCAACAGCATTTAACGCCGTACGTAATCCATTTTTATAGGCATAGGCCGTACAACGTCCATGACTTTTTATCACCAACTTATCAAAACCAAAGATAGGTGCACCACCGTACTCTTCATAACTGGCTACTTTCATGATCTTTTTAATTCCACCCGAAAGAAACAGCAATCCAAGTTTCCAAATAAATTTTCCTTTCATGGCTATCTTTGCCAATTTTTTAACACTTTCGGCTACGCCTTCGACCGACTTCATGGCAATATTGCCAACCAGGCCTTCCGAAACTATGACATCTGCTTTTCCATTGGTTATATCATTTCCCTCTACATTACCGATAAAATTAATATCCTTACGGGAAGCCAATAGTTTATAGGCACCTTTCATCGTATCGTTGCCTTTATGACTTTCGGCACCAATGTTCAAAAGCCCTACAGTTGGATCGTCAAAATTAAACACTTCTCTCAGATATGTAACCCCCATATACGCATAATGGACCAGATCATCCGGTGAATTGGTAATATTTGCACCGACATCCATTACAACGGAATAGGGACTTTTTGTTCTATCTTCTTTTAATGTCGGAAAAACCGTACCGATCGCTGCTCTTTTTACACCTGGAATGCGTTTTACATACAAAGAAGCCGAGAGGATAACTGCAGCCGTACTTCCGGCGGATACCATGGCATCACCCTTTCCTTCTTTCAACATTCTTGCCGCCAATAAAACGGATGCATTTTTCTTTTCTCTAACAGCTGTTTTTGGTGAGTCCTCATTAGTGATCGCTTCAGGGGTATGGACTATACTTATCTGCTCTTCATTATATGTATGTTTTTCAAGTTCGGTTTTGATCTTTGCTTCATCACCTACAAGAATGAAATGAGCATTAGATTCAGCCGCCATTTGGCACGTACCGTCCACCGTTATACCCGGAGCAAAATCACCCCCCATGGCATCAATTATAATTACTGGTTTTTCTTTAGACATATATTTCCTTTTTTATCTGTGCCTTGTAATCTAATATTTTTTATAGACCGATGAAATTAATTTATTATTTGAATGATAAAGGTGTAAGGAGTTTAAAGGTGTAAGGAGTTTAAAGGTGTAAGGAGTTTAAAGGTGTAAGGAGTTTAAGGGTGTAAGGAGTTTAAGGGTGTAAGAGTTTAAGGGGTTAAGGGGTTTAAGAGTTTAAGGGTTTAAGAGTTTAGGGGGTTAAGGGGTTAAGG
>CAZSGO010000042.1:0-10405 GCA_964606395.1 uncultured bacterium | reverse complement strand
CGAAAGGTACTTCTTAATACATTTATTGTCAAGTGTTTCTCAACGAACTTAGCAGATTTTCTGCAATTCGGAAAGGGCTCTTGTCTGTTTGCTCCGATAAGCGTAGCTCTTTGTTCAAATAGTTCATTCTTTCCTTCGTCCAAAAAGATTCGGAAAGGGCTTCATTGATCAATTGAAGAACTTTTCTTTTCATCCGTTCGCTCCGGATAGACTCCCAATTATCATGTTTTTTTAGCATGATCTCAAATTGCTCAAGTTTGTCAAGAACGTCACTAATTCCAACGTCCTCAGTTGCAACGGTTTTAATTACGGGTTGTTCCCATGGAAGTGTGGAATAGTTTTTTCTTAACTTAGTTAATGAGCTTAAATTTAGAACCATTGCTTCAGCGCCGTGACGATCGGATTTGTTCACTACAAAAATATCGGTGATCTCCATAATGCCGGCTTTCATAGCTTGAATGTCATCGCCGGATTCCGGGACAAGCACGGTCAACGTTACGTCTGCCGCTTGAGCGATATCCAGTTCGATCTGACCAACGCCTACGGTTTCGATCAGAATGATATCAAAACCTTTACCGTCAAGGATATCACAAACGTCGTGTGTTTTCATGCTTAAACCGCCGAGACTTCCTCGAGTGGCCATTGAACGGATATATACATTGTCGCGCGAACTTAATGCGTTCATGCGGATCCGGTCACCTAAAATAGCACCTCCAGTAAATGGAGAGGAAGGATCTACCGAGATCACAGCGGTTTGTTTTCCGGCATTGCTGAATTCTACGGCCAAACAATTGACCAATGTGGATTTTCCTGCGCCGGGAGGTCCGGTTATGCCAATACGGTAAGCATGGTTTCCTGAACGCCACGCCTCATCAAGCAATTCTTCTGCTTTTGAAGCATTATTCTCAACTTGAGAAATACTGCGAGCGAGTGCCTTGATTTCTTTGGGTGTCATATTTAAACAATTTCCGATTCATGAGTAATGTTAACGTTCCCTCTTAACATCGCCGCGACAGAACAATATTTTTCACTGCTTAGTTTAACAGCGGTTTGCAGGTCGCGAAGAGCTTTTTCTCCACCATCTGTATGTAAGGTAAATTTAATATTAATATCCGTGAATATTTTTGGATGCTCATCGGCACGTTCTGCGGATAATTCTATTTCAAGCTGAGTAAAGGGCGTTCTCTTTTTCTTCAGAATCGCAATAGCATCCATTCCCGTACAGCCGCCCAGCGCTTCCAATACCAATTCCATGGGTGTTGGTGCTGCGCCATTGCCGCCTATTTCTTCTTTTGTATCGATCATATGCCAGTGATTGCTTTTACCTTTTGCGGCAAAAGTCATATCCTGATTTAAACTTTGTAATTTTACTTTGAGTGTGTTAGACATGTTTTCTCCTTGTTAATATGCAATATATTAAGAAAAAAAATCATTTCCAAGTATGTGCTCTTAATAATCAAAACAAATTATATTTGCATTGCAGTAAAATGTTACTATATTTGACGGCTTTTTTAAATGGGTTGTCGTCCAACGGCAGGACATGCGGCTCTGGACCGTAGTATCGGGGTTCGAATCCCTGCAACCCAGCTGAGATGGCGCGTTCGTCTAGTGGTTAGGACGCTGGCTTCTCACGTCGGTAACACGAGTTCGACTCTCGTACGCGCTACATACTTAGATTGACATGAACGATATATGCGCCCGTAGCTCAATTGGATAGAGCGTCTGGCTACGGACCAGAAGGCTAGGGGTTCGACTCCTCTCGGGCGTACATAGGAACCCGCCAAACGGCGGGTTCTTTATTTCCATTGAAAAATTGTAAGGGTACTAGATTAAAAAACTAAACTCAAATCTTCCTCAAAGCGTTAAAAATAATCCAATGTACAGATATCTTACGCTTTTGGTTATTGTTGCAACCGTCGGACATCAAGCCTGGCGTACGCTATTAAATAATTTTGCGGTTGATCAGATCGGGCTTAGCGGTTTGCAAATGGGAATTGTGCAATCATTACGTGAAGTTCCGGGATTTTTGACATTTCTCGTTGTCTATGTTCTGTTGATTTTTAGAGAACACCGTCTTTCTGCCTATTCAGTGATCTTGTTTGGAGCAGGGATCATTATGACCGGATTGTTCCCCTCATTTCAAGGCTTGCTTTTTACGACATTTCTGATGTCATTGGGCTTCCATTATTTCGAGACCACCCGCCAATCCCTTATTTTACAATATTTCAATAAACGCCAGTCGCCGCTTGTCCTTGCAAAATGGCGAAGTTTGTCTGCCATTGCAAATATCGGTATTGGGGCTGTATTATGGGCTTTGTTTCGCTTTACACAACTTCCTATGTCCGTTGTCTATGCAGTTCTTGGCGTATCGATCATTGGTTTTGGGATCTATTCGATTTTTATAGATCCTGCGGATAAGGACCTGCCTGTTCAGCATAAAAAGATCATTATTCGTAAAAAATATTGGTTATTTTATGCGCTGAATTTTTTAAGCGGTGCCAGACGGCAGATATTTGTTGTTTTTGCCGTTTTTATGTTGGTTCAAAAGTACCATTTTACAGTGTGGGAAATATCGGCTCTTTTTATTTTGAATAATTTGATCACCTGGTTGGTGAGCCCGCTTATAGGAAAGGCGATCAATCGCTTTGGTGAGCGTAAAATGCTTAGCCTGGAATATGTATCGTTGATCATTATATTTCTTGGTTATGCCCTGTTTGAAATTAAATGGATGGCGGCCGGTTTATACGTCATTGACCACATATTCTTTAATTTCTCGATAGGGATACATACATTTTTTCAAAAGACAGCGGATCCGAAAGATATTGCCCCTTCAATGGCAGTCAGTTTTTCCATAAATCATATTTCTGCGGTTGTTATTCCGGCTATCGGCGGGATGCTGTGGATGTTGAATTGGCAAATCCCCTTTGTATTCGGGTCTTTTCTGGCGGTTGCCTCATTGGTCCTGGTACAATTGATCAGGGTGCCAACAGGTGACTCAATGCAGGAAATGGAAAAATAGCAGTAATACAATAATAAAAGCAATAAGATGCCAGATCAGACGTCGCTTGGGGCGGCGTTTTTCGTGAACGGTGCGAAAATGCAATCGCTTGTCGTCCTCGGGTTCTTTGATGATCCATCGTGAACGACGAATAGGTTGTGGCATTTCATTCTCCTAAATTTCATTCCAAAGTTCGAAGTAAATAAAATCATTGTCAAGATAAAAGTACCTTGAAACCGGGATAACTGAATTCAAAGTACAAAAAAGAAACGGATAGCATTAAATACGTTAAATTCTTGATCTGTAGATAACACATTGAAAGCAAAATCAATTATGTGAAAAGATCAATTTCAATTAGTCTTAATATTTTTTAAAAAAGTCGTTGTTTCATTATTAGTATTTGGTTATATTGCCAAATGACAAAACGAAAGGGTTTATCATGGATGTAATGGATAAAAGAAGACTTGAAGAATTATCCGGGGTATTTAAGGCCTTGTCGCACCCGACACGCTTATGGATGGTTGAACAATTGTTTGGAGCGGAAAAGTGTGTTTGTGAATTTGTTGACGTTTTAAAGCTGGATTTTTCTACGGTTTCAAAACATTTATCCATATTAAAACAGGCACATGTCATTGAAGATGATAAAAGAGGAAAAAATGTTTATTATAATCTTCGTGCACAGTGTATTCCAACGATCATCTCCTGTCTGGAAAATAGTTTAGGAAAATAATAAATGTTTAAAATCTTCACACTTCTTGCAGATCTTATTGTATTTACCTGGTTTAAATTACCCGAAGCGTCCCGCTGGGCGGGAGCGTTACATTTTTTTATTGAAGATGTAAGTAAGATATTCTTTCTCCTTGTTCTGATGATCTATATTATCGGACTTTTACGCGCTTCTTTAAACACAGAACGTATCAGGGTATTCCTACAGGGGAAAAATCGATTTTTCGGATACTTTCTTGGAGCCGGTTTTGGTGCGATAACACCTTTTTGTTCATGCTCAAGTATTCCCCTTTTTCTCGGTTTTACTCAAGCACGCATCCCAATCGGGATCACCATGTCTTTCCTGATAACATCACCGATCATTAATGAAGTTGCTGTAGTGTTATTGGGAGGTTTGCTGGGTATAAAATTCATGATCATATATGTGAGTATCGGTATCCTTGTGGGTGTTATTGGCGGAATGTTCATTGATGCAATAAAAGCAGAAAGGTACCTGATGCCATTGGCCGAAAAAGTACAGGATATTTCCGGTGATCTAAAGGAATTCAAAAAACAAAAAATGACCTTTCATGAACGTCACGAATTTGCCAAAACCGAACTGAAAACCATATTTGCTCGTGTTTGGAAATGGGTCTTTATCGGTGTTGGTCTTGGGGCGCTTCTGCATGGTTTTGTGCCGGAAGAATTTATTACGAATAATCTTGGGAGCGGACAGTGGTGGAGTGTTCCGGGAGCTGTTCTATTGGGGATCCCTCTCTACTCAAATGCCAGCGGAATGATCCCTATTGCAGAATCTCTGTTGACAAAAGGATTGCCGGTAGGAACAACGCTTGCCTTTATGATGAGTACGGTTGCCGCCAGTTTTCCGGAGTTCGTTATTTTAAAACAAGTAATGAAGCCGCGCTTGCTGCTGATCTTTTTTGTTATGCTGCTGGTTATGTTTACATTTGTTGGATTGATTTTAAACTTAATACAATTTTAATACTGAAAGGAAAAAAATGAAAATTCAAATACTCGGAACTGGCTGCACAAAATGTAATCAATTGTTTGCCCTTACGGAAAAGGCAGTGCAGGATTTGGAATTATCTGTAGAGGTAGAAAAAGTATCTGATATTAATGAGATCGTGGCTTTTGGCATCATGACCATTCCCGCGTTGGTAATTGATGGTGATGTGAAATTTGCCGGGAACGTTCCCTCATTAAGCAACTTAAAAGAAATAATAAAAAAAGGATAGATGATGAGAACAAAAAACAAAAAGCGCTTATTCCTGACGATACTGACCGTGGCACTTCTCGTAACGGGGTTGTTACTGGCAGGTTGTTCGGATAAGAAAGACAAGCCTGAAGTTAAAAAAGCAGCTGTCGTTACAACATCAGAAAAACTTCCCAAGCTGGTTGATTTCTGGTCCCCGACATGTCCGCCCTGTAGAGCTATGATGCCTTTTCTTAATGAATTGGCCACAGAGTATGATCATGCTTTTGAACTTGTAAAAATTGATGTTTCTCTTGCGGAAAATCAACAACAAGCAATACAAAATCAGATCCAATACATTCCAACCCAGATCTTCTATGATGAAAATGGCAAACAGATCTTTCGTCATACCGGATTCTATTCAAAAGAAGACATTTTGAATAAATGGGAAGAATTGGGATATGATATGTCGCCAAAGGCGAAAGATTAGAGCTTGATATTAAAAGATAAAAAAGGGGCTCGATATATCGAGCCCTTTTAATTTTCATATTGATTTATGCAATAGTTGAAATCTTCTAAACGTGTATCAACGGTAACGCATTAAAAGTATGATAAATTATTTTAAGTTACACATTAAAATACTTTTAGTCCAGAGTTGTTCGGCTATATCGGTATCTAGCGCATGTGGGGCGGGGATCTCTTCAGTTGTAAAATTGAAAAATTTACCGCTGACCCCCTCGAGATCTTTTGAAACACCCAGGTAATAGAGTGATGCGGCTGAAATAAGAGGAGATTTCGAAGAAGGATTAATGAACGTATGTTTAAAAAAGCGATATATCTTCCCGTTATTTTCACCCATATTTGTTTTAACATCTCCGGGATGCATGGCATTGATGGTCACGCCGGTATCGGCAAAATATTCTTTAAACTTAATAACCGAAAGTAGCTGAGCCGTTTTTGCAGAGCCATAGCTCTTTAAGCCCGTATAATGTTGCTTTTGCCAGCGTAGATCATCTAGTTTTAATCCGGCAATGGCAAATCGATGTCCCTCTGAGTTCACGTAAATGATCCGCGATTTACTTTGGGCAGCCAATTTATCTTTGATCATATAATTTATAATGAAAGATCCCAGATAATTCACTTGGAATACTTCTTCAATATCGTCAGGAGTAAATTTCTTTTTCGTTAGAAAAACTCCGGCATTGTGAATAAGAACGTCAATATCAACATTCAAATTTGCCAGTTTATTTCCCACTTTACGTACATCCGATAAATGGGTGAAATCAGCAATATGGTATTTGCATTCTACACCGAATTCTTTTTCAATTTCAAGACACAGTTTTTTTGATTTTTCTTCATTTCGATTTATGCATAAAAGATTTGCTCCATGAGAAGCATAAGCCCGTGCCGTGTGATAACCAATACCTGTCGTGGCACCGGTTATAACGACCAGACGTCCTTTAAAATCTTCAGGACATTCCTTTGGGTCTGTCTTATTGTTTCGGAGCATGTCGAAGATGTTTGACCACTTGTATTCTTTTAAATATTTATTCATTATTGTTACTCGCTTTATCCAAATTTTTTCTTCATGAATTTACGGTACATTACAGAGAATTTTGGGATATTATCAAAAATATCACCCCATAGATCATAATAATCACGTTGTTCAATTATTTTACCCATATCATTCAAGGTCACGCGGCTGACGCCGTATAATGTTGAATTTGGATATTTCTTAAAGCTTAAGGTCATTTCCCATTCGATAAATATGATCCGGTCTTCTTGTTGTACATTTTTGATGTTCATTTCCAAATTGCCCGACCGTTCAACCAATCTTTCCGTCATAGCCTTAAATTCTTCAATGCCATGTATTTCTTGCACAGAGTCTCTGAAAATAATATTGTCGTCGTAATAGGGAATAATGTGGGACCAATCCGGTTTTCCCTCTGTGTTATAAGTATTTGACCATAATTCTTTGAGATGTTCTTTATCTCTGATGCGATAATCTGATGAGCTCAAAATTTTCCTCCTGTGCATAAGTTTTGATCACTCTGATTTACCAATTATTTTTATATTAACTTAATATAGAAAAATCTGCGAAGAGAGCAAAGATTAGTATAACAATTGCAAGAATGATAGCTGCGACTAATTTAGCATGTTTCCAGGGAGTCATATCAACGGCATTTACGTCTTTTTGAATAAATTCCGTTTCTCTGGGTTTCATTTCACCCATGGCCAGCATTGTAATAATCAGGTAAAGAAATATAAGTCCTAAAAAATGATATTCGTGCATTTGAGCAACGATCTTGTCAAAGGGCGGTACAAAATACCCGATGGCAATGATCCCGATACCTGACAGTAATCCCACATTTGCCGCTTTGGATGGTACACGTTTTGTCAACATGCCTATAAGCACGACAGCAAAAATCGGAATGAAATATATCCCGTTCATTTTTTGCAAATATGAATAGATCGATCCTGTTTTGGCAAGAATCGGTGCAACCGTCATGGCAAACACAGCTAAGATAACACCAAATATCTTACCTGATCGCACGATCTGGGCTTCCGATGCTTTTGGTTTAAATTTTTCCTTATAAATGCCCAAGCTAAAAAGAGTACAAGTGCTGTTTAGGGCAGAGTTAAAACTGGAAAGAATTGCGCCCAGCATGGCTGCTGCAAAGAAACCCGCTAAGGGAGTTGGCAAGACATGATTGACCAACATACCATAGGCATGATCGGCTTTGATGTTTTGTCCCGCAAACAATGCAAATGCAATAATACCGGGAAGAACAAGATATAATGGGCCGAGAAGCTTTAGTCCGCCTGTCAGTAAAACCCCTTTTTGTCCTTCGGCCAGACTCTTTGCGCCGAATGTCCGTTGAATGATCTGCTGGTTTGTGGTCCAATAGAAGAAATTCAATAGCATGACTCCGGAAAAAACGGTGGAGAAGGGGACCGATGTATTAGAACCTCCGATGGAGTTCATATGCTGGGGTACCAACTCACTAAGTTTTCCGATACCGGCAAAGAAATGCCCACCACCGAGTGCTCGAAAAGCAAAGAAGGTGATCAGAAACCCACCCACGAGTAATCCAATACCATTAAGCGTATCAGAAACAGCAACCGTTCTGAGGCCTCCCGTTAAAGCGTAGAGCGAACCGATGATACCGACAGCAAAGACAATAATGATCAATAAGGTGCTGTAATCTTCTATACCTGTGAGCGTTTGCAGGTCGAGTATTCCAATGATCCCGACAGCCCCGGTATAAAGAATAATTGGCAATAAGATCAATGCATAAGCAGACAGCATAATAATATTGGTAATGAATTCTGTAGTAGAGCCGAAACGGATCTTTAAATATTCAGGAACGGTTGTTACACCGCTTTTCAGGAATCGTGGAAGGAAGAATAAAGCCATAGCCAGTAAGGCAACAACGGCTCCGACCTCCCATACCATCACGGCAAAACCATCAGTGAAGGCAGAGCCGTTCAAACCCACCATTTGTTCGGTGGATAAATTTGTTAAAAGGAGCGATCCGGCAATGAGCGGGAAGGTAAGATTCCGGCCGGCCAGAAAATAACCGTTCTGTGAGCTCATATCTTGCTTGCGGGTCAGGAGCCAGGTAAGAAATGCTACAAGTAATGTAAAAAATATAAATGAGAGCAGAATAAATCCGTTCATACAAAATCCCTCCATTTAATATGTATCAAATGAAATTAATCTTTATCGGACTCTATATTTTTTGCCGAGATCATGGGTGGTCCGGGCTTGAAGACTTTTTTTATTAAAGGTAAAATTCCGGTTTCGGCTTTTTCGATTTCAATTTCAGCTTCTTTTAGCACACCGGCCCACATGGTAGCGAAGCCGGGATGTTTTTCGAACATGATATGTATAGCTTTATCATAAACGTAAAGAACGCGTAATTTATCCCGTCCGGGTTTTTCCTTTAATGACGAGATCGTAGATTTGAGATTCTCGATCGTTTTTTGTTTTGTGATCAATTCGCCTTGAATAGATTGGTTACCTTTTGCGGTAATATTCATTTGCGTGTTAAGATGGCTTTTTAGCTGAGCGTTTTCTTCAACAAAGGACTTGATCTTTTGATTGGCTTTTAGCCGGCATTGGATCCAGATGACAATACATAATAAAATGCCAATACCCAACCCGATCAATAATGATGAAAATGAGAATGTATCCATAAGCCGATCCTTTCTATTTCGTAATAATCATATAAATGTACGAAATAATAGTAAATGATGTCAAGACGGAAACTTGCTTTAACTGAAGTTTACTTTTTCTTTTTTATTAAGCTGAAAAGTCCTAAAAGTAACATTCCTCCGATCAGGATCGCTGATACGATACACAAAGCCCACCCAATTCCCAGCCAATCTGCAAAAACTCCAAATAAGAGGGCGATCCCGGCTGTCATAACGGTCTTGATCAACGATTGAGCCGATAGCACAGAACTTAAGACCTCAGCGGGGACCGAATCGGCAACATAACCCGTTAGAATGGGTTTGCGGATATTCTCTATGATATAGATCATAACAAAAGAGATCAACGCCAGAATATGGAATCCTTGCTGATACAATAAGCCGCTAAGTATTCCTGCGATAAATCCGATCATAAGTGTTAACGAAACAATATTTTTTCGATTGTTTTCTTCTGCTTTTGAAGCCGAGCGTGAAGCAAAAGAGGTAATAAGATAAATAAGAAAATAAAACACCCCGATACTTAAACCGTTTTGCTGATCGCGTTCAATATGTTGAAGAAGGGGAAGTAATATAGCGACCTGGATCATTAAAGGTTGAATATAATCTTTAACGGCTTTTAAATAGGCGGAGTGCAGTGCAGAGTGAGAAATGAGTTTAATAACCCTGATATCCTTCATGACCGTAAAAAAAGATACAAATGTTGTGCGTATTGCCTGGCGTTTCGTGTTCGAAAGGGGTTTGATTTTATCCAGCTCTTTCGGGTATGAAATGATCAACAACATGTTAAGTATATAAGGGAGGGTTGAAAATAGAAATATATTCTGATAATTCCCACCGGAGAAAATGATCAATCCTGCAATGAGCGAAGAAAGTGCGGCACCTCGTTGCGACCAGCTTCTTGTGTGCCCATAGTATGCGATCTTCAGATCGGACCACCCTTGCAGTTTCAAGTAATTCATGATCAATCCCTTATGCGTACCGGAGCGGAATGCATCCCCTGCACCAAAAAGAATGAAGGCCAAAAAAAAGAAAAAGAAATTATGAGAGAAATAAAAAATCATAAAAGAAGCGATATAAGAAATAAACGAAATAATAAGCGTTCGCCGTCGGCCAAAGGTATCTGCCAACATACCGGAAGGGATCTCAAGAATATTTATACTGATCTCCCGAACGGCGTATAGCACTCCGATCTGTGTATAAGACAAGCCCTGGCTAACCAGGAAGAGAATAAAAAACGCATCAAAGAAGCGCAGATTCCGCAAGAAACCGTAAGC
>CAZSGO010000041.1:0-10531 GCA_964606395.1 uncultured bacterium | reverse complement strand
AAGGGGTAGGGGTTGGATTTTCATTACGATAAAATCTCTGAAGCTGTTGTCCGAAGATTAACGGACTATCTGCGATGCGTACGCATAGCCAATAAAAACGGTTTAACAATGTTGACCTCAAAAGGTATCTCCGAAACCTGCGGACTTAAGCCAAGCATTATACGTAAAGATCTTGCTCAATTTGGTGCATACGGAGTAAAGGGAACGGGCTATAATACCTGTGAACTTATCAATCATTTAAATAAGATCTTGGGCTTGAATCATATTAAAGATGTTATTTTGGTGGGAGCCGGAAATCTGGGTACTGCAATTATGAGATATCCCGGGTTTATTAATGCCAATTTTAATTTTATAGCCGCTTTTGACAATGATCCTCAAAAGATAGGGACCAGTGTTGGCAGGACGATGATCTATGATGTCAAAGACCTTCATTCATTTATTGAAAAGAATCATATTGAGATCGTGGTCATTGCTATCCCTGCGGAAGCTGCTTCCGTGATCGTGGAAGAAGTGAACCCTGATCATGTAAAAGGAATTCTCAACTTTTCCTCTCTCGTTCTTCCTCCCATGAAAGGCAAAATTCATATACATAACATTGACCTTGCTAAAGAACTTGAGGTCATTTCTTTTTGCATGAAGAATTGTCTCATGAATGATCATGAGCATTAAAATAGAATTAATGTATAACCTATAGAGAAAGTGAAGCTATGAAAAGATTCAAACACTCAATTCTCTTGTTCCTGATCCTGTTGGTTCTGTGGGTTCTGTTGACCCCCAAGGACATGCAGGAGCTCTGGGCGGGCGTTATCGTATCGGCCTTGGTCGTTTTGTTCACGCTCAGACTGGAACCCGTTCTTGGAGATCTGAGATTGACCCCCAAGGCTTTTGTCTTTGGTGTGGCGTACATCTTTGTTTTCATCAAAGAGCTGATCGTCTCCAATATTGATGTTGCGCGTCGGGTCGTTAATCCGAAGCTACCCATTAAACCGGGTATTGTGAAGGTCAAAACCAAGCTGACTTCCAATATTGCGAAGACCATCCTGGCGAATTCGATCACACTCACTCCTGGAACACTGACCGTCGATATTAAAGACGAGTACCTTTACATCCATTGGATCGAGATCCAACACGATGATCTTGAAGGTGCCACACTTGATATCGTAGCTAAATTTGAAAAATACCTGGAGGTGATCTTTGGCTGAAATAATTCATCAAATTGCAGGCGCTATTGCGCTGGCCGCTATCCTCTTGGCATTCGTTAGAATGATCAAAGGGCCGACTGCGGCAGACCGAGTTGTTGCACTGGACGTGATGACCATTATTGCAATTTCTCTGATCATCTTCCTTGCATCACATTTTAGACGAGTGATCTACCTTGATATTGCCATGGTTTATGCGCTGATCTCATTTGTTGGCGTTGTGGCAATTGCTCGTTATATGGAAAGGGGGTTATAATGGAACTATTCGGAGCTATTGTATCCCTTATTGGAGCTATCTTTCTTTTCCTTGGAGCTTTAGGCTTGCTTCGTATGCCGGATATTTTTAACCGCATGCAGGCAGGTACTAAGGCAACGACCATGGGTACGATCCTTTTCCTTGCAGGAACGGCTTTTAGCCACTACGATTGTACTTGTATCGGGAAGATCGCTATCTTGATCCTTTTTATCATTTTCACCAATCCGCTCTCATCTCACGCCCTTGCACGCGCCGCTCATTTTATCGGCATTCCGCTGGCAAAGAAAACCGTGAAAGATGACCTTGCGGATGACGAGAAAAAAGAAGAAGGAGGACAGTCATGACCACAGTAATCATAGCTGTACTTGGTGTCATCATGATCGTTGCGGCTATTTTGGCAGTGTACCAAAAGAGCCTTTTGTCGGCAATTATAGCTGCCGGTGCGATCTCTCTTCTGGCATCTATTGTATATCTGATCTTGTCAGCACCCGATGTTGCGATGACCGAAGCGGCCATCGGATCCGGACTGACCACGATCGTGTTTCTATTCGCATTGAACAAAGTAAGAAAGCAGGACAAAAATGGTTAAAAAAACATTTATCGTGATCATTCTTGTCGCCTTCGCCGTCATGCTTTTGCCTTTTGCGAAAGATTTGACGCCGTTCCAGGAATTATCACCTACGGCAGAAAAATATGTTCAAGACGGACCCGATGAACTCGGAGCAGCCAACCTGGTAACATCTGTGATCGTTACCTATCGTGGTTTGGATACTTTGGGCGAAGTGGCCGTACTCTTTATTGCAACCGCCGGTGTTGGCTTCTTCCTTCGCAGAGAAGATAAAAAAGAAGAAGAACGCAAAAAACGCGGTTCATCACAGATCCTACATAGCGGAACTGCCTTCCTGTTCCCGCTGATCCTGGTCTTTGGTGTGTACATTTTCATACATGGACACCTGACACCGGGCGGTGGTTTCCAGGGCGGTGTGGTCATTGCCACCGGCATGGTCCTCTTACTGCTTTCGCGGATCTCAACCAAGATCAATCATACCGTTCTCCATTTGGTCGAGTCATTAGCCGGTTCAACATATCTTGTTATTGGAATACTTGGATTGGTCCTGGCAGCAGGTTTTCTTGATAACCGATTTCTTGACCTTGGTGAATTTGGCAGATTGCTGAGTGGCGGTGCCATTCCACTGATCTATTCCTTTATAGGATTGAAAGTGGGGGCTGAACTGGTCGGGATTATCGATAGCATGCAAAAGGATCAACCATGATACTAATGACTTATTTCGGATTAGCTCTGATCGTGATCGGCATTTGGGGTATGTTGACCCAAAGCAATATCATCAAGATCATTATCGGTTTTTCCATTGTGGATACCGGTGTGCATATGGTCATGGTCTCGATCGGATATATAAAAGATCGCACGGCTCCAATTTTGGATATAGCCGTGGATAAAGCAGATGCCGTGAATCAAGTTGTGGATCCCATTCCGTCGGCTTTGGTTCTTACAGCCATTGTTATCGGCTTGGCGGTTACGGCACTCATGCTGTCCTACGCGATCAAGTTATACTCTAAAAAAGGAACTCTCGACATCAATGAATACAAGGAGCTAAAATGGTAAATCCTATTTATATATTCATTCTTGCATTGAGTGCGGGTTTCCTTTTATCACTTATTGATAAATTGGGCCGCAAGGTCTCAATGATAATCTTTTACGGGGTCCTTGCCTCTATGGTAGCGATCTCGGCGCAGTGGTTCATTGCCCTCTTAAATGGTGCGGAAACCATGATGATCTACACCGCAGGGTTAAAGCCGCCCTTCTCCATCAATCTACAGATGGGCTTGGAAGAAGCGTTCTTTACCCTCGCAGTTAACATTATCGGTTTTCTTGCCGGTTTCGTTCTAATGAAAAAATTGAATGCAACAAAGGTCAATGGCATGATCCTTTTTCTCATGATGATCATGGGGATCAACGGACTGATCATGACCCGCGATATGTTCAATTTATTTGTGTTCATGGAGATCACCTCTATTGCAACATTTGCAATGATAGGGATCGACCGCGGACTTAAATCACTGTCTGCAGGTTTCAAGTATGTCATCGCCGGCGGTATCGCATCGATCTTCTTTTTGATCGGAACGATCTACCTCTATCGTTTTACCGGTTATTTACATATTGATACCATGGTGGAAGCATTTGATATTGCTTCTTCTCAGGCCGCATTCTTATCGGTATTCATTCTATTAATGGCTATCGTCATCGAATTGAAACCTTTTCCGGCGAACGGCTGGGCTTTGGATGTTTATGAAGCCACCGACAGCGGTGTAACCTCGGTTGTTGCATCTGCATCGGCCGCGGGTATGTTCTTTGCTCTGCATAAGATATCACCGCTCTTGAATGACAGTTTATTACTTATGCTTGCCGGTATTGGAATTGTGACCTTTGTCGCGTCCAATCTTATGGGCTTAAAACAAGAAAACGCAAAACGCTTGCTGGGTTATTCTTCCATCGGTCAGATCGGTCTGGTCGTTGGGATCTATGCGATCCTTACAAAACTGGGATATGCATCCAGCTCTAAGATCGTAATACTTATTGTAGGCGGTTTGTTCATCAATCACTTCGTCGCTAAAGCCGCTATGTTTTGGCTAACCGATGTGGTGAAAAAAGAAAACATCAACGACTGGGGCGGTCTTAGAAAAAAACCTCTCCTGCTTTTTGCTTTTGTCGCTTTTATTTTAGCATTGGTCGGTCTTCCGCCTTTCCCTTCGTTCTTTGCGAAATGGCAGTTGGTCATGACTCTGGCGAAAGAGAATCAATTCCTGATCATCGGCGCTGTGTTGGTCGGTACGCTTTTCGAAGCGGTCTACCTTTTCCGTTGGTTGGGTAAAGTTCTTAAGAGTGAGTATGTTGAAGAGGTCAAAGCCAGCTTTAATCAGTGGCTGCCGATCATCCTCATGGGTTTGGCCATTATCGGCTTGGGTGCTTTTGCTACGACCCTTATCCCCGGCGGTGATACTCTGAGCATTTTCTACTGGCCCATGCTTTTGGTCGTGGTACTCTTTATCCTGGATTTCTTGCCCGCTTGGGTCAAGAACGCTATCGTGATACTGGCCGTATCGGCTTTTTCTTATATTTTCCGTCATGAAGTGGAAGGTTACCGGATCATTTTCGGTATCGTCTTCCTCATTGGAACGGTTATATTGCTCTTCCCGGGTTTCCATGTTAAAGGTAAACGCGCCGGCTTCTATCCCTTTGTTGCCCTAATGCTGGGCGGCTTGGTGGGTCTGTTGCTAGCCAAGAATACCTTGCAGTTCTTTACCGCCTGGGAATTGATGACACTGGGATCTTACTTCCTGGTCATCAAAGGCAAGAAGGCAGAAAAGCCTGCTTTGTCTTATCTTACCTTTGGATTGGGCTCGGCTTATGTGATGCTCATGGGATTGGGACTTCTGTTCTTCTCAAACGGGAATACTCTTGATCTTGCATCACTTGCCAATCTTACGCCTTATTCAACTTCGATCTTCATTATGATGGCGATCGCGTTCATTACCAAAATGGCCGTTATGGGATTTCACGTCTGGCAGCCCGGTACCTATGCCGAAGCGGATGGTGACGTCTCGGCGATCTTATCTGCCGTGCTGACAAAAGCCGGTGTGTTTGGCATGATGATCATTCTCTTTGCCATACAAGAACCTATGGTCGGAAAAGTAAGTGTCCTCTATGTTATGAGCTGGCTGGGTGCGCTGACCGCTTTCTTTGGAAATACCATGGCGATCTATCAGGAAGATGCAAAAAAGACATTGGCCTGGGCAAGTATTGGAGCTATGGGATATGTGCTATTCTCGCTGAGCTTACAATCTTACATCGGATGGGTTACATCCATTGCATTCGCCGTGAACCACTTCCTGTATAAGGGATTGTTGTTCGTGACGATCGCCGGTGTGATCTATCGCGTTAAAACACGCAATATGTATGAGATGGGCGGCTTGATCAAGCGTATGCCGATCTCCTTCATTTCGGTGCTGATCGGTATTATTGCCGTATCGGGCGTTCCACCTCTGTCAGGTTATGCCGGTAAATGGATCAGCTTTAATGCTGTTCTTGAAAGCGGTTGGTACCTGCAGGGCATCGTTATGTCTGTAGCCGGTGTGATCGCATTCCTCTATTTGTTCCGCTTGATCTATTCGATCTTCCTGGGACAACTGAAGGACAAGAATCGCCATGTCAAGGAAGCACCGTTGGGATTCCTGATCCCGCAGTTCATTATGTTGGCTGCGATCATGGTCTTCTCGGCGCGACCGGGTTTGATCCTGAGAACGTCCGGTGATTTTATTTCAGCCTCTTTCCCCGATAATATCATTACCTGGGAAAACGGGACGGCCTTTACTCAGTTCGGTTACTGGAACGGTACGACCGTATTGTTCGTAACCGCCGGTGTGTTCGCATTTGCTTTTATTTTGCTGATGCTGATGAAACGCAACAACACACAGAAAGCCGAACAATTTAACATTGTCTATGCCGCAGAAAGGCCATCCAGGCCGGAACTGACGCATGTTGGCTATAACTTCTTTGCACATTACCGCAAGGCATTGGGGTCATTTTCATTCCCTCTAATGCAGAAATTCTGGAAAGCCGTAAACGATATTTTCCATTCAACCGCGGATACACTTAGAAAGATCTATACCGGTAACGGTCAAACCTATCTTGTACATATCATTCTCTTCGTGATCGTGGTATATGCAATAGCAGTGGGAGGGTAAACCATGGGTTACATACTGACTAAAATACTTTACGCACTCCTGACGGTTTTCATTGTCCTTAATATTGGACTGATCCTTCAGGGTGTAACAAGAAAGATCGCTGCCAGAGTTGGCGGGCGATATGGTATTCGTTTCTATCAACCCTACATTGACCTTGTAAAGAACTATGCCATGCGTACGTCGGTACATCATGGAATTATGTTCTGGCTGGGTCCGGTTTTCCGCCTTGCCGGCGGTATGGGCGTTTTGCTATTCATCCCGGCGATCTATGGTTCGGAGATGTTCAGTAACTTTGCTTTTGCCGGAGATATGATGTTAGTATTATACTTCATCTTTTTCGGAACGCTGGGTATGGCTTTAGGTGCCGGAGAAAGTGGGCATCCCTATTCCGCGATCGGTGTAAGCCGTGGTCTGGCACAGGTAACTGCTGCCGAGATCCCCATGCTTATTGCTATTATGGCAACAGCCATACAGTACCAGACACTATCGGTGACGGATATTGTGGCTGCTCAACAAGCGGGGTTTGCCAGTTGGACCGTTGTGGCTAATCCGCTTTTAGGCGTACTGGTCATCATTGCTTATCTTGGCTCCATGATGCGCTCACCCTTCGATGTTGTGCTGGCGCCTCAGGAAATTCCCATTGGTCCGCCAACGGAATTTCACGGAACCTTTTTAGCGCTGCTTCAGACCAACCGGAGTATTTTCCCGGTGGCAAAGACCATCCTATTTGTGAACATCTTCTTTGGAGGTGCAACAAATTGGCCCATCATGATCTTGAAGGCCTTCCTTTTGTATATGGTCTCAGTGATCGTTGGATCGGTATTTGCGCGCTATAGGGTGGATCAATCCATTCGCTGGTTCTATAAGTACACCCTTGCTTTGGGATTGATCGTACTGGCAGTCACCTTATTAATGTTCACATAAGATTGAGGATATATTCATGTCAATGAAAGACCTTGAAAAAAGAATGGTTACGGGGCCGGATGGAGAGCAGTTCGAAGTCGATCCCATGACCGATTACTTTTGTCCCGAACCGCCCAAGCCGGCAAGAGCATCAAGTATTAAGATCTGGGAAAAATTCCTGAACTGGACCCGAGCCGAATCCATGTGGGTTCTTGGGTTTGGAACAGGTTGCGGCGCGATTGAAATGCGCCCGCTCATGACTCCCCGCTTTGATGCTTACCGCTATGGTATCCAGTGGCGTCCGACACCCCGCCAGGCGAACTTATTCGTTATCGGCGGATATATGTCGGTGAAGACACTCAAACGTGCTATCCGCTCATACGAGCAGATGCAGGGACCGAAGTTCGTTGTGGGACTTGGATCCTGTACCATCAATGGTGGTATGTACTGGGATTCTTACAATACCATTAATCGTCTGGATCACTACATGCCTGTCGATGTTTACATTGCCGGTTGCATGCCCCGTCCCGAAGCCTTGCTTGCCGGGTTCGAGGAATTGAAAAAGATCATCAAAGCCGGTAACGCCGAAGGGCAAAATAAATATGCCGACAACTTTGAATGGTATAAAAAGAATCAGAAACAGATCATAAAAGACTGGGATATGCCGGATTATAACTGGTAAACCCGAGAATCAATAAATGAAAGCATCATCTATGAAAGAATTATTGAAAGATCTTGAGAAACGTTTCGGCATTTCGCAGGTCGTGTTTCAACGGCCCAATGAGGTGTTTGCAACGGTGGAAAAAGACGACGCAGTCGCTTTGGTCACACACTTGCGGGATCATATGGGCTTTAAGCATCTTGTCCTGCTAACAGCCGTCGATTGGTTGGAAGATGGTAAATTCCAGTTGACCTACCTGTTGAACAATCATTCCTTGCGCAGCGATCTTGGTTTGCGCGTGATGATCGATAGGGAAGAGGCTACGATGGAATCCATTCATCATCTCTGGGAACAAGCGGCAACTTATCAGCGCGAACTAAAAGAAATGTTCGGCATAGATTTTCCGGGTTCGCCTCGTTTGAATGAACCCTTCATTCTGGAAGGCTGGCACGATAAGCCCCCGTATCGTCGCGATTTTGACACAAAAAAGTATTCGGAAGAAACTTATTTTCCTCGTCCGGGACGTGTTACTCACGATCCTGCCGAATACATGAAGAAAAAACTCTATCCGGAGGAATGACATGGTCGATAAGAATAAATACAGAGAAAAATTCCCTGAAAAGGATTCCGACGGCAGGAATATCATCGATCTGGAGAGCCATAAATTTATTAAGGTGTGGCAAGGTCCCCAGCATCCGGGTATTACCGGAAATATGTCGCTTGAGTTGATCATCCAGGGTGATGAGATCATGGAATGCAAGACCCATGTGGGTTACCTGCACCGTGGTTTTGAAAAGCTGATGGAACGCCGTTCCTTTATCCAATGCTTTCCGCTGGTATGTCGTATTGCCGTACCGGAACCGGATTTCAATGAATATTGTTTTGCCGCTACCATCGAAGAGTTGGCCGGAATAGAAATTCCCGAAGCCGCTACATGGATGCGGACACTACTTCTTGAAATGGCGCGTTTAACCTCATTCATGATGTGGATGGGCGGACAGTCCGGCGCTTTTGGCCTGGGTCTTCCGGGTCAATGGCTGAACTATGGGCGTGATCTGATGTTGGATCGCTTTGAAGAGATCTCAGGCGGTCGTATCTACCACATGCATATGCTTCCCGGCGGTGTGCGGGGTTTGCTTCCCGATGGCTTTGAAGCCCGGATGGAAGATACCCTCAAAAAACTTGAAGATATCATGGGTGATGTGGATCGTACCATGTTCAGCAATTCGGTGTTCAAAAAACGAAGCGTTGGCTTGGGATATATTGATCCGACCTGGGTTGACAAATATGGTATTGTTGGACCCAATGCCCGTGCGGCCGGTGTAGCTAAAGATGTTAGAAAAGATTATCCGCATCTTAAGTACCCCGAATTGGATTTTGATATTATTACTGCAACGGGTTCGGATGCCTTTACACGTGCCGACCTGCGTAGAAAAGAAATACATTTATGTATAGACCTGATCCGCCAGATATTGGCTAAAATGCCGAAATCGGGCGAGTATATGGCTAAGATACCTAACGTTCTGCATTGGAAGATCCCCAAGGGTGAAACCTATATTCGTTCTGAATGTACTCGCGGTGAATACGGTTTTTATACCGTCACCGACGGGAGTGGATTCCCTCGCAGGATCAATGTACGGGGTCCGAGTTACACTCATGCCGTTGCATTGATGGAACGCCTGGCTATTGATTGCAATATTGCAGATACGGCCGGTTTGATGGTATCATTACACACCTATCCACCAGAAATTGAAAGGTAAGATACATGAGTTTTAAAGATGTACTCTCTCCCTTTTTAGCATGGAAAAACCTGTTCAAAGAACCGGTTTCCATTAAAAAGCCCCTCGAGCGCGAGGGAGCTCCACGTTATCGCGGATTTCATCAGAACGATATGGATAAATGTATCGGCTGCGGCACCTGCGAAACGATCTGTCAGAACGCTTCAATTGATATGGTGCCCGTTGAAGGAATTGAAACAAAAAGTGGTGATAGTGGCTTGCGTCCTTTGATCGATTACGGACGTTGCTGCTGGTGCGCCCTCTGTGTTGATATTTGTACAACAGGTTCACTGACCATGTCCAATGAATTCAAATGGATCGATTCCGATCCTGACGTCTTTCGCTTTGTCCCGGGTGCAGACAAGAAACCTTGGGATAATGATGAGAAGGGTTATAAAAAACCCGAAAATTACGAACTGTATGAAACAGGTCGTGTTCATATGGAAGAACTGAAACCCGAAGATCGGGATAGATCCTTTATCGAGATCGTTAAAGGGTATTCAAAAGAACAAGCGATCAAAGAAGCCGATCGCTGTGTAGAATGCGGTATTTGTATTGCAACTTGCCCGGCCCATATGGGCATTCCAAAATACATCGCTGCCGTTCGTAACGATGATATGGAAGAAGGTCTGCGCATTCTTTACGAGACAAATCCGCTTCCAGCAGTTTGCGGTCGTGTTTGTACACATAATTGTGAAACGGTTTGTGCTATGCAGTATAAGGGCGATCCGCTATCGATCCGCTGGTTGAAAAGATATATTGCCGACCAGGTTCCGATCGAGAAATACAAAGAGATACTCGGTGCCGATGGTTTTGAACAAATGGACAAGAAGGTTGCCATTATCGGTGCAGGCCCCGGAGGTTTATCAGCCGCATATTATTTGGCTAACCTCGGTTATCAGGTCAAGGTTTTTGAAGCCATGGCCGAACCCGGTGGTATGACCCGTTACGGTATTCCCGAATATCGTTT
>CAZSGO010000040.1:0-10883 GCA_964606395.1 uncultured bacterium | reverse complement strand
GACTCAAAATCCACCGGGCTTCGGCCCTTGCGGGTTCGATTCCCGCCCTCGGTACCACTCTCTAAACCCTTCGAAAGAAGGGTTTTTATATTTCAACTCAAAATCCACCGTCCGCCAGCGGGCGGACTTGCGGGTTCCCCCGATCCCGATGCTTCGGGACGGGGCGCCCTCGGTACGAAACAGACCTTTCGCGTAAATGAGAGGTTTTTGTTATTCATTCACAATTATTTCAATGCATAAAAATAGGTGGAATGAAGGGGAAATACAATTGAAAATATGATGTAACAATCTCCAAATGTGATCATAGCTGGTTAAGTCTATTTATTCCATAAAAAACATCCCCGGAAAGATGGAAAGACGGAGCATTGCTCCGTCTCAGATGGTGACAATGCACATAGGGAAATTATGGGAAAAGATAAATCGATTCGTATGGAGACGCAGCGGTGCTGCGTCTTTCCAAAGGTGTTTTACAATAAAACTGTGAGGTTCATCACATCCAAAAAAATGGCATTGAATTTATTGAAATAATATCATTTATTTGATCATGGGACGGGAATTATACAGGGGGAAATATTCCACAGGATCACGGCGTATGCCGGGATGGGATTACACCCGAAAGGCATATTATTCAATTACGATCAATACGCGAAAAAAGGGTAATATTTTTGGTGAAATTGTTGATGGAACAATGAATTTAAATGCTCTTGGAAAGATCGCCGACGAATATGCTAAAGATATTTCTGATCATTTTTCACATGTAATTCTTCATGGACATGTGATTATGCCCGATCATGTCCACTTATTATTGGAAATATATAAATCTCCTAAAGGAAAGACGGAGCAGTGCTCCGTCTTGGAGGATGACATGGTTAAAGAAAGAATGAATAAGGGTGAAGGGAATATTCATATGGAGATGGAGCTCTGCTCCATCTCTCCTTCAAGCGTTGGTAAATCATTCCCGGTGAAAGATTATCGCCATAAACCCGGTTCAATTCCCGTCATAATACGATCTTACAAATCAATCTGCTCACGAGAGATCCATAAACTGAGAGGACAGGAATTATTTAGATGGCAAACTTCATTTTATGATCAAGTGATATTTGACGAACAATATTTCCAAAACACCCTCACCTATATCCGCAACAACCCCAAAAAACATTATCCAAATTAAAAACCCCATTCAAATGAACGGGGTTTAATAATGAATTTATAGATTTATTTTACAAAAAAATCAACGTAAACAACACACCTAAAACACCCAGTATCGCCAATATGGCCACCATTTTCTTGGGCATTTCACCATTGTTGCTCATTGCTTTACCGAACATACCAAAGACCACCGGATGGATCAGAAAAGGCATGGCAAAAATAAAAGAGATCAACCCCGCAGATTCAGCACCGAACATTCCGCCCTGTATTGAAGCGAAAAGCCCGAAATGTGATATAGCAGAACTGTTTGCCATAGCGGCGTATTCCAGTTTCATGCCCGCGAAGTGCAGCATCATGAATCCACCAAAGACGGCTACCAATTGCCAACCTAATGAAAAAAGGATGAGTCCTTTGATCTCCTTATTTTCTTCATTATTTGCTTTACGCAGTGTTGTTAATGCAAAGTAGGTTAAAACCCCTCCAGCCAGAACGACCAGTAATGAGGGAACTAAGAGTAACTTTCCTCTTGTTGCGCTCATTGCAAGGATCGTAAATACAAAGAGATGCCCGAAGAAAGGAATGTTGATCATAACAGGACCGCGTTCCTTTGCAGCCAGGCCAAGATCACCCGCAGTACATGCGCCGGTCAAACCGGAATGTGAAAGTGAGCCCGCCATACCCGGTGCAAGAATATCAACTTTGTTGGCTTTTCCAAGAAATACAAGCAAAGCTATACCCACGAACATCCAGAATAACTGACCAAAGAAACCGAATGCCATAACTTGAAGCATACCATCCAATTCAAAAGCGGAGACCAGTCTTGAACCGCCTAAAATGAATACAGCTGCCAAGACCATGGGAATACCCCCGAAAAGTAAAGAACGAATGGTTGGCCCCGGTTTCCAGTGTGAAAAGATCATACCTAATCCACTTGAGATCAGCATAGCAAAAAATATTTGCGGAAGCGCAATGAGATCTTTGATCCAAATTGATATGTAGTAGGATAGGATCAATATGCTTAAAATGCCCAGGATCTCAACAATACCTCTGCCAAGATACTTTCTCTTATTGTCAATAATGGCTTTTCTATCTATCAGGATCAATGCACCCGCAACACCAAAAAAGGCGATCAAGGGGTAAGCCATCCCCAGTTCACCCGATGTTTGTCCGAGAATGATCCTTTTTAATCCTTCGATCCCAAGTAAAATAAAGTAAGATCTGACGATAAAAACAAATTGGGTGCCTTTGGTGCCGAGCATAACTTCATTTTCATTTAGGATCACATCGTCTTTACCGGGCAATTTCGGTTTAAAAAATGTATTTCGCAACTTTTGTCCCCCAACGAAAAAAGTAGCGATCAATGCGGTGATCGTTACGGCGGAAGCCAACCCCACGATAGGGAATTCTATTAGACCGGGTGTTCCGATCCCGGATATCTCAATGATAAGCCCTAGGGTGAGTCCAAAGATCACAATAATAAGAATAGGGGAGTATTTACTTCCGGCGACAACTGCTCTGGAGATCAAAATAACCGGTAACAGCAACAATAAAGTTAACCAGAAATGATTTAGAATTTCTAAATTTGCCATGCATTAGCTCCTTATCTTTAAGAAAAGTATTTTTCTTCGCATTCAATAACGAATGTTAACAAGTAAGATATTTAGTTTGTTGATTGTAGTTTTAAATATATTTGTTTAAACGCAAAACATGATAAAACGCATAATATCCAGCATGTCATCCGCCTCAAAACGGGTAATATGTGCTGAAATCGCCTTGGCGCCCGGATAATGGGAAGCCTTAAAAGCGTTAATATGTTTTGTGTAGCGAATATCAAGAATAAAATGTTCGGGCACCGACATCGAAAAAGAGTCCATGTCTTTTTTTAGTGCTTTTTTAACACCAGCTTTAATTTTTTCAACGGCTAGATCGGGATGAATACATAATGTTGCATTTCCGGTCCCCGTATTCGTGGCTACCGTTTCAATCTGAGGGTCAAAATTCATGGCTCTTTTGCACATACCGGCGTCTCCGGACAGGAATGCCGGAACTACTCCATGTGTGCGGGCGATAAGAGCATGCAACATAAATTCAGAACAAAGTTCACCGTTAAGGATCATCTCCGAAACAGTTGTGGAAGACATGGTGTGTGCTAAAGGATTGTCATTTGAACCGGAAGGAGAATGATAGCCGATAAAAGCAATGGCATCAAATCCTTCATCAATACCCCAAACCATTGAATAAGGATGTTGACTCCAGGAGCGGATAAGTTTTGCTTCTTTGGGAAGGTCTTCAGCTTTAAGATTTCTGCCGGAATCATGGGCGTCTTTCACAAAAATTTCCGTGACACCCGCCGCCAATGCGCCCTCACAGGCCGCAACGACTTCGCGTGTCATTTGTGTCCGGAATTCCGAATAATCGGGATTGTTTTTATTGGTTTCAGACCAACTGTTGATCCCGGTGATTCCTTCAATATCCGCTGAAATAAAAAAGCGCATACTTAATCTTTCTCTGTGTCTTCTACATCTCGAAGTTCAAGTTCATCATCAAAATCGAGTTCGGGATTGTTAAGTAAAAATCTGTCCAAAAGAAATTTACTTACAACACCCAATGCTGCCAGTATAGCGCCAGCGACGATCAGCTTTTTACTAGTTTTCATTTCTGTCCTCCAGATAATTGTTCTAATATACGCAAATGCAACGAGTTGTCAAAGTAAATCAAGAAAGGAGATCTTAGAAAATTCCTGCCGATCCTTTTTTCCATTTCGAACGAACGCGAGCAATGCTTTGTCCGGTTTCATTGTTGATAATATGATGTAATGCGGTATATTGTTCCTCGTTACCTGATATTTGGCAGATAGAACTGATGGTATCCCCATAAAAGGCCTGACCTTTGAATGTGATCTCAAATTCCTTTAGTTCATGGGTTTTTGTGATCTCAAAAGGAATTGCTTCCAGGGCCCACTCTGCGGTAACTCGATTGTTGACATGACGATTGATATCAAGATCATGTTTCCTTACTGCAAATTGTACTTTATGATCCTCACGTTCAAGCAACGGTAGTGTCGGGAAAGAATCCTGAATAGCTCTTTCGTTGAGAATATTTTTCATTGGAAGCACTTCATCAACCACTGCGATCTTCTTGTTTTTTATATCATACAAAACCCATGAACTTGTCATGCGAGCAAGAATATCGCTATCTTTATTTTCCATTGAGTAATCTCTGATTGAAAATAATCCTTTATGATCCGCGATCCACGTGCTGATGTTGATCGAATCCATATACACCGGATATCGGTCAATGATCACATGATAGCGTGAAAGCATCCACGTATATCCAAGTTTAAGTAATTCCGGGACAGTGATATTCAATTTGACGGTATGAAGCGATGCAACATCCTGCATATAGTTCAAGATCGATGAAAAACTTTGTTTACCGTTTGGACTGCAATCGTAAATGCGAATAGGGTATTTTTGTTGAAATTTCAATGATGCCTCCTTAGTGTTGGGGGAGTATATAAAATAATTGACAATTGACAAAGGAGAATTGACAATTCAGGATAAAAGGATAAATTAAAGATCACCAGATCTTTAGAAACTTGAGTTATATTTAATTAAAAGAAATTTTTATTGTGGTTTGCAAAAAAAAACTAAATTATTATTATAACTATTAACAATGGGAGATTTTAAAATGAAGACTAAAGCAATATTGATTATAATGTTTGTTCTCGCGTTAATGTTGGTATCGTGCTTAAATCAAGAGAGTGTTTATCATTCTTTTGCAATTAATGTGAATACTTTTGCCGATGAACTTGGAGATGAAAATGGGGCGGCAAGTGCTGAAGAGTTAACTGTGGTCAGTGAATATTTTCAAGACAATGATAAAGCTTATTTTTTAACCGGTAGTTTAAATGATTATACTGATCCACTAAATAGTATTGAGCTACAATTGAATTTTTTTATGAACTCGCAATTATACCCAAGTGAAACAGATATGAGAAATGCTTTTGAAGGAGTGGGGATTAAAACTTCTTGGGTCGCGATCTATGTAGCAGAGCTTAATAGTGATGAAATAGTTATTACACATATTTATCGCGCTCCGGGCCCAAATGTCTATGAAGGTGACTGGGAAAGAGTCGAAGTGAGATAAATCGGAATAAAATACATGTATAAAAAAAAGCGCGATCACTCGCGCTTTTTTTAATCTTATAACTTTTATCTTAAGTCTTTAAATATGTAATTCTTTTCCTTCTTCATCCAGCACTTTTCTTAAAGCACCATCATGAGCGGCAAGTCTTTTGCGGGCAGTTTCGGCATCAACATCCAATAAGACCATGACAAGCGCTGTTTTTACACTGCCTTCGGATTCTTTGAGTTTAGCCATGCCATTGTCGTAATCCGTACCGGTACAATGACGGATGATACGTGCACCGCGGTCCCAGAGTTTTTTATTTGTGGTCATGAGGTCGACCATCAGATTACCATAGGTTTTATTCATTTTGATCATGGCAGCCGTTGTGATCATATTCAGGATCAATTTTGTAGCTGTTCCGGCTTTCATGCGGGTTGAGCCGGTAACGACTTCAGGACCGACAACCGCTTTTATCAAAATATCAATATCTTCAGTTTTTTCAAATTCATTACATACCAGAAGTCCGGTTGTGCCACCGATCTCTTTTGTGCGTTTCATAGCGGCATGGACATAGGCTGCCATCCCACTGGTGGTAATACCCAACAAACAGTCATTTTCAGTGATACCGCGTTCATCAACTACTTTGTAACCGGCATCAAAATCATCTTCGGCACCTTCAACGGCATTGACAAGCGCAGTTAAACCACCGCACATAATACCTTGTACCAGCTTGGGAGAGGCGGAATAGGTGGGGGGAATTTCCGATGCATCAAGGACACCCAGGCGACCGCTAGTACCCGCGCCAACATAAAATAAACTTCCACCTTTTTTCATGGACGCGACAACGGCATCAACGAACTTTTCGATCTCGGGGATGGCTTTTTCAACCGCAAAAGGAACTGTTTTATCCTCGTTGTTCATGGTTGCGAGGATCTCTGACGTGCTCATCTGGTCGATGTATTTACTGGCCTGGTTCTGTTGTTCTGTCGTCTTGTCACTAATTTGTTGCATAATTTCCCTTTTTTTATCCTCCAAAATCGGTTATTATTTTAATATGAAAATGGCATGAATACAAGTGAATAAAATGTTTAGTAAATACAGACATTTAGCGATGATATTATTTGTTTTTGCATCATGGATATTTGCGGATACCCTGCCTGACGAGTTTGATCTGAGAAATGTTGACGGAATGGTCTATGTTAGCTTGGTCAGATCTCAACAAGGAGGAACCTGTTGGGCCCATGGAACCATGGCTTCCGTAGAAAGCAATTTGATGCGGACAGGACTTTTTCCAACCATAGAGGATTTTCCCGGACCTGATCTCGCTGAATATCATCTTGATTGGTGGAATGGTTTCAATTTATTTTACAATCAAGATATTGGATATTATCCTTCAGAAGGACTTGCCGTTCACATGGGTGGCGATTACCGGGTATCCAGTGCTTACTTTTCTCGTGGCGATGGTGCCGTTTTAAATGAAGATGCCCCCACCTTTAAATCTGCAGCTCCACGACGAGATACTTCCTATACCTATTATTATCCAAGGACCATTGAATGGTATAAATTAAAAGAGGACCTTTCAAATATAGATTTTATCAAACAACAGATCATCGATCATGGTGCGCTTGGTACGTGCATGTTTGTCGGGACACAGTTCCTTGACGATTCAACGAACGGAAGTTTCTATCAACCGCCTTCGGATCTGAATGATCCCAATCATGCCATTGCGATCGTGGGTTGGAATGATACGATCACGACAGCTGCTCCTTTACCCGGGGCTTGGTTATGCAAAAACAGTTGGGGAAGTGATTGGGGTTCTGCATGGAACGGGCATGGTTATTTTTGGATATCCTATTATGATAAACATGCAACACGTCATCCTGAAATGGGTTGCGTATCTTTTCAGGAAGTCGAGGTCATGCAGTATGACAGTATCTATTATCATGATTATCATGGATGGCGGGATACGCTGGATGTTCAGGAAGCGGTCAATGTTTTTGTAGCTGAAGCTCGGGATACATTGGTTGCCGTCAGCTTTTTTACCGCCGCGGATTCTGTTGAATACAATATTAAAATATATCGTGACCGTGAAGATCTGATCAATGATGATCCTGTTAACTCACAGTCGGGGACAATTTTACATGCTGGTTTTCATACGATCGATATGGAAGATAAAACCGTATTGATGGAGGGAGATTCATTCTTTGTCTATCTTTTTCAAGATAAGGGCGGTCAACCCTATGATCGAACGTCCGTGGTGCCGGTATTATTGGATGTCCCATCACTTTATGCGCAAATAACAGCTGCTACGATCGTGCCTTCTATTGCAAATCCCAATGAAAGTCTTTTCAAAGAAGAGGGAACGTGGGTAGATCTGCAGCGTTTGAATACAACGGCCAATTTTTGCATCAAAGCCTTGGTGAAAAAAGGCAAGTTCTCAGTTCGGCAAGAGGTCCCCGAGACATCCGGATTTTTAGGAAGCTATCCGAATCCCACGGCGGGTCGAGTTGTGATCGATTTTCAGTTGTCACATTCAGCCGGCGTTCGTTTGTGTTTATATGATATCAGTGGAAGGTTGACCAAGATCTTAATGGAAAGAACTTTACAAGAAGGTTATCGCTGGAGAAGGTTTAATGTTTCGGACTTGTCCAACGGCATATATATTTGTACTTTGGAAGTTGACGGTGTTCCGGTCGATGTACAAAAAATATTGGTGATCAAGTGATAAGAAATATCTATAAAATATCCCTAATGGCTTTACTGGCATCCTGCTTGTTTGCTACAGTTTATGAATATGATTATTCTTTTACAGATGCTGTTTTTAAGCAAAAGAACGGTCACATGCTGGTAGAAATACCGGGTTGTATGCAGATAGGTGTTGAAGGGGAGCCCTTGTTGCCAAATTATCCGATCAAGATCCTTTTACCACCGGGTGAAACACTTGATAATGCAGAGATCGTAATAAATAAGACTAAAAATTATCCCCTTATGCTGCCGATCTTGCCCAAACAGGCGGATCGACCCTTATCCTGGGGTGTTTCGGATAATGGTTTCATGAAGAAAGAAGCGGTTTATTCACTTGATCAATATAATAAAGATAATATTCATGTAAATGTGCATTGGTTCAGGGGAGCGGGTGTTGTGATCGGGACTATTGATCCATTGACATATTTTCCCAGATCCGGGAATGTGGAATTGGCAGAATCCATCACCTTACGAGTTACAACAAAATCGAAGCCGCATGATGTAAAAATCCAACAGACGGATATAGATATATTACAAACCCTGGTTCAGAATCCCGGTGTTTTATCGTCTTATTCCGATATTACGAGCGATCAGCTCGAGCGATTATTAATTATTACGTCAAATGAATTCAAACCGGCATTTGATACCTTAATGAACCATTATAAAAAATATGGAATAATCTCTCAAATAATCAGTCCCTCAGATATTGAACATAGCGATATTCCCGGACGCGATATTCAGGAAAAGATCCGAAACACCATTCTATATAAATATCTTGAGAAAGATCTTGATTATATCCTGATCGGCGGTAACAGCGATATTGTTCCTCACCGCGGATTATATTGTTCGGTTTTAACCGGCGGATACTGGGAAACATCATATGATATTCCTGCAGATCTCTATTATGCCGCTCTAGACGGTAATTGGGATAAAAACGGTAATAATGTATTTGGTGAATACAACGACACTACAGGTCTTGATGAAGCCGACCTGTTCCCTGAATTGGCGGTTGGCCGTATGCCCGTATCTAACCTTGAAGAATTAAAGAACATGATAAGTAAAAGTATTCGTTATCAGGCTGAGCCTGTTATTGAAGATATCGATAAGCATTTGTTTTTGGGAGAATTCTTATATCGCGATCCCTGGTCCTTGGCTGCGGATTATTTAGAATTGCTTATTGGAGAACATGATGATAATGGATATACGACCCAGGGATTACCCGAGCATTTACGTACATTTAAATGGTATGATATGAGTGATACAAATTCAGTATGGAACTTTGCAACGGTAAAAGAGGAGCTTGCCAATGGGATGGCGTTCGTACATCATGATGGTCATGCAAATACGTCTTATATGATGAAGTTCTATACGTCACAAATAAATGATTCCGATTTTACCCAAGTAAATGGCATTGACCATACAACCCCTATATTTTATAGTCATGGCTGTAATTGCGGTGGTTTTGATTACCCCGCTTGCATTGCATCAAGATTGGTTTCAGGTCCCTATATTTCAGTGGGCGGGTTGTTCAATTCGCGTTTTGGTTGGTTTAATGAAGGGCAAACCGAAGGACCTTCCATTCATTTGCACAGGGAATTCGAAAATGCCATTTATGGCCATGGTTTTTATCAGCTTGGTTGGGCCCAGACCGTTTCAAGGATAGCTACCGCTCCCTGGGTAACTGCCATGGGACAATGGGAGCAAAATGCACTTCGGTGGAATTTTTATACGATCAATATCCTCGGTGATCCCGTTATGCGAATGTTTACAGATACGCCCTCTGATGCTCAAGTGAACTGGGATATAACAGATATTAAAGAATCACAATTAAGAGCATCGGTTTTAATTGACACAGATCCTGTTAAAAATGCCGGCGTGGCAGTTATCGATACGGCGGGAATTCTGATCGGCTTTGGCATGACGGATATTTCCGGTTATGTTGATATTACATTATCATCACCCGTTTTGGCCGGGGATTCGGTTTCCTGTTATGTTTCGGGTGAAAATATCCTGCTAAAAGAAACAACACTTGTTTCGCTTGAATCCGATATCCATGATCCTGAAAGTTTCACCCTGCTGGAAAGTTACCCCAATCCCTTCAATCCCCATGCCACGATCGCCTATTCTTTAGCGCAAGACGGTAAAACAGATATTCGTGTGTATGATGTACAAGGAAAACTTGTAGATGTCCTGTTCCATGGATTTCAAACTGCCGGGTCGCATAAATTGTTATTTAAAGCCAATAATCTTTCAAGCGGTGTATATATTTGTCGATTACAAATAGCTGATATAACAAGAACCCAAAAACTCATACTGCTAAAATAATTTTTATAAGGAGTAACCATGTATTCCCCTTTTCTCAGCGGTGAAAAAGTCGATCTTTGTCCTGTAAGTAAAACTGATATGGAAATACTACAAAAGGGCTATAACGATCCCGATGTTCGTGATGCTATGTTCATGTATTTTCCTTTGACTGAAAAAGATACAGAAAATAAAATTGATGCGATGGTAAAAGACGAGAAAGCCATCAATCTGATCATTGTTGAAAAAGAGACCAAGAAAGCTATTGGGCATGTGGCATTGGTTCATCCCGATTGGGTCAGTGGAATGGTCACTTTTTATATTGTCCTGTTGGATAAGACCGTTTGGGGCAAAGGACTTGGTACCGAAGCGACAAAGCTTATCGTGGACTATGGCTTCAATATGCTTAACCTCAATCGAATTCAGCTTCATGTCAATGCCGAGAATGAACCTGCAAAAGCCGTATATAAAAAGATCGGTTTTAAACATGAAGGTACCTTGCGTCAGGCGATGTACAAAAACAACAAATATTACGATTTTTGGTTGATGAGTATTTTAGC
>CAZSGO010000039.1:0-10918 GCA_964606395.1 uncultured bacterium | reverse complement strand
AACGTTCACCGTATGTCTCTTGGCGGCGTACGCGATGAAGCCGAGATCCGCGGTCACCGCCGGACCTATATCGGCGCAATGCCCGGTCGTATTATTCAGGGCATCAAAAAAGCCGGATCAAATAACCCCATCTTCATTTTGGATGAGATCGATAAACTCGGCGCGGACTACAAAGGCGATCCCTCGAGCGCATTGCTGGAAGTCCTGGATCCCGAACAAAACTACTCATTCTCGGACCATTATCTTGAGACATCTTTCGATCTGAGCAATGTGATGTTCATTGCCACCGCCAACTGGGCTGAAACCATACCCGGACCCTTGCGCGACCGCATGGAACTCATTGATTTTTCAGGTTATACATTACCCGAAAAAACACATATCGCCGAGAATTTCCTCATTCCCAAACAGATCGAGGAACACGGTTTGACCAAAAAAGACATTGCGTTTACGGAGAATGGCGTACAGACTATTATACAGAATTACACTCGTGAAGCCGGCGTGCGTTCATTGGAACGTGAAGTGGCTCACGTGGCACGTAAAGTGGCCAAAGAAAAAGTGGAAACACCGCGATTCCGTAAAAAGAACATTACTGAAAAAACCGTCAGCACCTACCTCGGCCGGCAGAAATTCTACTCCGATCGCGCCGAACGCATGAAACGTCCCGGTATTGCCATCGGATTGGCATGGACTCAGGTCGGTGGGGATATTCTTTTTATTGAAACCACCAAAATGCCCGGTGAAGGTAAATTGCAATTGACCGGTCAGCTGGGTGACGTCATGAAAGAATCCGCACAAGCCGCTTTAAGCTTTATTCGTTCAAATACCAAAGAACTGGGTATTGAAGAGCGCTTTGACAAATCCTGGGACCTGCATATTCATATTCCGGCAGGCGCCATTCCCAAAGACGGTCCTTCCGCCGGTGTTACACTGCTTTCATCAGTCGTCTCGGTCCTGAGCGGCCGTAAGGTCAAGAACGATCTTGCCATGACGGGTGAGATCACCCTCCGCGGATCCGTTCTGCCCGTCGGTGGTATCAAAGAAAAGATCATTGCCGCGCATCGTGCCGGATTAAAGACCATTATCCTGCCCGAGATCAATGAAAAAGATCTGGATGATATCCCGAATGAAATCCGCGATGACCTGACCTTCCATTTTGTTAAAGACATGACGGATGTGCTGAAGATCGCGTTGGAAGAATAATAACAGAAGCCAGAAGCCAAAAGTCAGAATATTACGTAATATTTTGCCTTTGTATACCTTGGGTTTAAACCCAGACTTACGGAAAATATCAAATCAGTAGCACCGGGTTTTAACCCGGTGTTTTTATATTCATCATAAATATCAACCCCGACTTTATGGAGGGGTTGACCTCTTTGAATATCGAACAATAGAACATTTAAACAATTGAATTAGGTCAACCCTTCGACGGAGCCTGTCCCGATGAATATCGGGGCTCAGGGTTGAATATTTTTATCGAATCTATTTCCCGGCATTTCATGCCGGGCTTTAACACGATTCACCCCTCTATCCCGAAGCATCGGGACTCGGGGTTATATCTTAGCTCTTACATTATACATCTCACGTCTCACGTTTTACGATTTTTGCCTTTGTACTTTTGCCTTTTGCCTTTAAATTTGCCCTTATGATACAACTCGTCGACATCTCAGTCAATTTCGGTGCGCAAACGGTCTTTGACCATTGCAATCTCTCCATTCCTCCCGGAAAGCATTTCGGTTTGGTCGGACAGAACGGTTCGGGCAAATCAACACTTTTAAAAATGATCGCCGGCATGTCGGAGCCAAATGAAGGCCAAGTGGTCGTGCCCAAGAGCATGAAAGTGGCCTATCTCCCTCAGGAGATCGCTTACAACAATGCCACAACTCTTCTTTTGGAAGAAGTCTTAACCGTTTTTGATCATATTTTCAAGCTTGAGCAAGAAATGCGCTCATTGGAAACCCGTATTTCGGAGGATCCTCATGCGGAATTACTGCAAGCCTACGATAAACTTCAGGAGCGCTTTCATCAGCTTAACGGATATGCCGTTGAAGCCAAAGCCAAAGAGATCCTGACCGGATTGGGATTCAAAGAAAGCGATTTCGATCGTCCCGTCTCCGAATTTTCCGGAGGCTGGCATATGAGGATAGCGCTGGCTAAAATACTGCTTAAAGAGCCCGATTGCCTTATGCTGGATGAACCGACCAACCATTTGGATATGGAAACGCTGGTATGGCTGGAGAACCTTCTTTCCGCCTACCGCGGAACTTTGATCATGGTCTCTCACGATAGATACTTTTTAGATAAGCTGATCAATTCCGTGATCGAAGTGGAAAACGGCAAGATCATTGCTTATGCGGGTAATTTTACCGACTATGAGATCCAGAAAGAACAGCGCATAGAACATGAACTGGCCGTCATGAAAAATCAACAGCGCAAGATCGCGCATCTTGAGCAATTTGTCGACCGTTTTCGTTACAAAGCCAGCAAAGCCAAACAGGTCCAAAGCCGCGTGAAGCAATTATCCAAGATCAAGGTTACGGATATCGATACGCATACCGCCAATATCAGATTTTCATTCAATAAGCCCGAACGAAGCGGTGATCCGGTCGTTTCGGCACAGAATTTGGGTTTTGCCTACGATCTTGACCCCATTTTTACCGACTCTAACTTTGAGATCCGGCGCGGAGAAAAAGCCGCTCTGGTCGGACCGAACGGCGTGGGTAAGTCTACGCTGATGAAACTTATTACAGGTGACCTTAAAGCCCGGGAAGGTAAACTCGCATTAGGCTACAACCTGCAGATCGGCTATTTTGCACAGCATCATTTGGAACAATTGGATGGAAAGAACAGCGTTTTAGATGAAATTTGGAATGCAGCACCTTTTCTGCCCCGTAATGAAGTCCGCTCCATGTTGGGACGTTTTCTCTTTTCGGGAGAAGATGTTGAAAAACCCGTCGCCGTTTTGAGCGGTGGTGAAAAAAGTCGTATGGTCCTTATTAAACTGCTTTTATCCAAAGCCAACTTTCTTATTCTCGATGAACCGACCAACCACCTGGATATGCAAAGCAAAGAGATCCTGGCATCCGCACTGGATGACTTTGAAGGATCCGTACTGATCGTATCGCATGACCGTTTTTTCTTGGACATGCTGGTGACCAAAGTGGTGCATTTCAAGAATAACCATGCCCGGGAATTTTTAGGCAACTACTCCGATTACGAAGCTAAATTCCTTTTAGTGGACGATAAAAATGTCAAAACCGAAGAAAAGCCCATAGAACTGGACCGAAAAGCTCAGAAACGACTCGAAGCCGAAGAGCGCCAAAAACGTTATCAGGAACAAAAGGGACTCCGTGAGGAGATCGCCAAACTCGACAAACAGATCGATACATTGAGCGCACGCAAGAAAAAGCTCGATGAAATGTTCATCGCCCCCGATTTTAAAGATCTGTCACTCGAAGACATGAACAAGCTGTCACGCGAGCATGAAACGGTCAGCAATAAGCTTGAAGAAGCCGAATTGCGGTGGCTGGAATTGCAGGACGATCTGGAAGCTTAAAGACCTCACACACCTGTCCTGCGTAGCCTTTGCGAAGCGGGAAAGCCGCAAAATACCACAAAGAAACAAAGAAGAAAATATTATATCCACAAAGATAAACAAGGCACAGTAAGAATATCCGCAAAGTGAACAAAGCTCACAGTATAAGAAATTACCGCCAGGAAACTAAGAGCACAAAGAGTTCTTTATTCAATGATTCCATTTATAATTCTTTTTATACCATCTTTAATTAGCTTCTCACCAAAATTGATCAATAGACCAAGTTTATAACCTGTAAGTCTTAGATATGTTAAAAGTTGTTTTTTATCTACGTCATCTAAATGAGTTTTTGATTTCAATTCAATTATAAGCATATCATTTACTATTATATCCGCAACAAAAACTCTATCAAGTTGAATATCTTCAAATTTTGCAGGCATTTTTACTTGCCGTTCAACCTTCAATCCTCTTTTGATTAGATATTCCGCAAGAATACATTCATAGACTGACTCAAACATGCCCGGACCGGTTTTGGTGTGAATTTGATAAGCACAATCAACAATGATCTTTGCTATATCATTTTCATTCATAATTTTCTCCAAAATTTTATTAATTGATAGTTATCAGAAATAACTATCTCAATTGATTATATTTGAGGAAATTTCTTCGTCCTCCTCAAGCAAATCATTCAATTCTATTTAATTTGATTATAAATTTTCAGTAAATAATCTAAACTTCAAAAAAGTGTGATCTACACAACATATTTTCACACCTTTGTGAACTTTATTAATCTTTGCGATTAAATTATACCGTGCCCTTGTTTAACTTTGCGGGAATCTTAAACCGTGAACTTTTTTTCTTTGTGGATAAATATATTCTTCTCTTCTTTGTGCCTTAGTGGTACTTAGTGCCTTTCCCGCTTCGCAAAGGCTACGCAGGACAGGTGTGTGAGGTATTATTTCTTCAAATGTCGGTCTCTGTAACCTAAAAGGTACAATATCCCATCCAACCCGATGGTGGAAATGGAATGGGTGGCGACTTCCTTAACGAGCGGTTTGGCGTGGTATGCAATGCCCAGTCCGGCTGCATTGATCATAGGCAGATCGTTGGCGCCGTCACCGACGGCAATGACCTGTTCGAGTTTGATCCCTTCCATTTGGGCTAACAATTTCATGAGTTGGGCTTTTTTCTCGCCATTCACGATCTCACCCAGATGTTTCCCGGTCAATTTCCCGTCCACGATCTCCAGATCATTGGCATAAATATAGTCGATATTGAGTTTTTTCTGCAAATACCTGCCGAAATACATAAATCCGCCCGATAATACCGCCACTTTATATCCCAAATCTTTTAGGGTTGAGATCAATCGCTCGGCGCCTTCCGTGATAGGAAGATTTTCCGCGATATCCTGCATAACCGATTCGTCTAAGCCTTTCAGCAAGCCCACTCGCTGCTTAAAGCTTTGGTTAAAATCCAATTCTCCCCGCATGGCGGCTTCGGTGATCTCATGGACCTTTTCACCTACACCATGCCGTTTAGCCAACTCTACGATACATTCGGTCTGAATAAGCGTGGAATCCATATCAAAACATACGAGACGTCTGTTTTTACGGTACATATCATCATGCTGAAAAGCAATATCCGCTTCGGTCGTATTGGCTAATTTAAAGAATTCATCTTTCATCTTCTTTTCATTTTGAGGTTTGCCTCTAACGGAAAACTCAATACAGGCCTTGGTATTTTGAGAGTCGCCATTCATGGGAATTCGCCCGGTCAGACGATTGATGATATCAATATTCAAGCCTTGTTTATAAATGATATTGGTTATCTTTGAAATTTGCGCGGCTGAGATCCGTCTTGACAGCATGGTAACAACATAACGCCCTTTAGCCTGCTGATTTACCCATTCGTTGTAACGCTCGCTTCCGATGGGAGAAAATTTAACGGTGATCTCAAGATCATAGGATTTATAGAGAACATCTTTCAGGATACTGGACGTTTTATCGCTTTCAACTTCCACCAGCATGCCCAATGACAGACTGTTATGAATGACCGCCTGGCCGATATCCAGAATATTTGCTTCGTACTCGGAAAGTATTTCCGTGATCGTTGTCGTTAAGCCCGGTTTGTCCTGTCCGGAAATCGTTAGTAATAGGATCTCTTTCTGTTTCACATTCCCTCCTGATGGGTGTTCAATAGACTTTTTTCAAATACTAAAAATAAATCGACCTAATTTAACAAAATTTTATTAAATTATAAAACTGGTTTTTTGATTATTTTTGTATAAATTCGGGCATTATTTGACAATATATTGGATATTGTCCCATAACCCTTAATAATTATAGGAGAATACGATGAAAGTGTTGATTTCTGACGGATTAAGCAAAGCTGGACAGGAAATACTTGAAAATGCAGGTATTGAATGTGTAAATCAGTTTTATTCACTGGAAGAACTGATCGAAAATATCAAGGATTATGACTGTATTTTGGTTCGTTCCGCCACCAAGGTCCCCAAAGAAGTCATTGACGCCGGCGAAAAACTGAAAGTGATCGCACGTGGTGGAGCCGGTATTGACAATATCGATCATCAGTATGCAAAGACCAAGGGGATCCCTACCTTGAACACTCCGGCAGCGAACTCTGCTTCGGTAGCTGAACTTGCGATCGCCCATATGTTCGCATTGGCTCGTTTCCTTCACAAATCCAATGTTACCATGCGTGAAGGCAAATGGAATAAAAAAGAATACAAAGGCATCGAACTTAACGGCAAGACCCTCGGTCTCGTCGGTTGCGGCAAGATCGGTCAATTGACCGCCGGTATCGCCAATGCAATTGGCATGAAGGTTATCGGTTATGATCCTTACGTTAAAGATGCCGAAGGTATTGAAATGGTTTCATTCGAAGACGTGCTTGCCAAAGCGGATTTTATTTCTCTGCATGTCCCCAAACAAGCTGAACCCGTTATTGGTGCTGCAGAATTAGCCAAAATGAAAGACGGTGTTCTTCTTATCAACTGTGCACGTGGTGGCGTAGTGGATGAAGCAGCCCTGCTTGAAGCGCTTAACAGCGGTAAAGTTGCCGGTGCCGGTATTGATGTATACGTAGAAGAACCAACCAATAATATCGAACTGGTCTCCCACCCCAACGTCTCCGTTACCCCTCACGTAGGTGCCTCAACAAATGAAGCCCAGGAACGTGTTGGAACTGAGATCGCCGCCAAGATCGTGGAAGCGTTGAAGAAATAATTATGAATTATGAATTATGAATGGCGCCCCGGAAGGGGCGCTTTTTTTATATAATGATTTTCTGAATGTGCTGAAACGCAATATTTTGTGTCTCTACATCATCGGGAAATTTGATATTTGCAAATATATAGTCGATATAAGCAAACAATCTCATTATAGATCATCATTTTCAACAATAATTATTGTCTATCTTAAGAGATTTTACAAATAGTAATTATTTCTTATAATCAACTGTATTTCATAGGATTATTGTTGTTTAAATTAGGATTTTCCGTTAATTTTCATTTTGGCAATCATGACGGAGGATTTTAAATGGTCAGGATCAAAGCATTTCGCGGTCTGCGCCCCAAAAAGGAATTGGCTTCAAGGATAGCATCTCCCCCTTACGATGTGGTTAATTCCAACGAAGCACGAATTTTAGTCAAGATCGAACCTTACTCGTTTTTGCATATTGTAAAATCCGAAGTCGACCTGCCACCCGAAACGGACCTATATGATCCCGCCGTCTACAAAAAAGCGGCTGAGAATTTTCAGGAATTCAAAAAAAACAAATTGATCCAGGACAAAGAACCGGTAATGTATATCTACCGTCAAGTCATGAATGGACGATCACAAACGGGGCTTATTGCCGTTCAACATATCGATGATTATCTCAACGGCAAGGTCAAGATCCATGAATTGACGCGTGAAGATAAAGAACAGGATCGTATCACACATATTGATGTTGTCAATGCCAATACGGGTCCGGTCTTTTATACCTATCCCGAAGATCATGACATTGACTCCATCATCAACGCTTATATCACTAAAGACCCCGAATATGACTACAAATCGCAAGATGGTGTTCGCCATACACTTTGGCTGCTGGATGATCAGGCGACCATAGATAAACTGACAGACAAGTTCGAAAAGATCGATCATGTATATGTTGCAGACGGCCATCACCGCTCAAAAGCTTCCGCCATGGTGGGTAAAATGCGTCGCGATGCCAACAAGAACCATACGGGAAATGAAGAATATAACTGGTTTTTAGCCGTATTCTTTCCGGCAAACCAACTCAAGATCATAGATTATAATCGTGTTGTTAAAGGCCTGAATGGACTTTCAGAAGAAAATTTCCTTTCTAAAATTGAAAAGATCTTCAGCATCAAAGAGATCCGTTCATCGGATTCCGCCAAACCGACCAAAGAGCATGAATTTGCAATGTATTTAGTCGACAAATGGTATCGATTGACCTTAAAGAAAGAGCTTATAGACCTTTCCGATCCTATTAAAAGTCTGGATTCGGCCTTATTGACCGATCTGGTCCTCACCCCCATTCTGGGCATTGAAGACATACGGAAAGACGAAAGAATTGATTTTGTCGGCGGAAACCGCGGCATGGAAGCCCTTGAAGGCAGGGTCAATGCGGGTGAAATGACGATCGCTTTTGCCCTCTACCCCATTTCCATTAAACAACTGATGGATGTAGCGGATTCCAATGCCTTAATGCCCCCAAAGACCACCTGGTTCGAACCTAAATTACAAAGCGGACTATTCATCCATAGTCTGGAGGATAAATAATGCGCCATCATAAACTCATAGAATGGGAAAAGAAACTCAAATCCGTTCTGGACGAAATAGATATATTACTCGAAGATCGCTACGGCGATATGTACGATCTGCATCCCTCAAGAAGAAAGAACGGAAGCACATCCAACCGCTCACATGACGGATTATTCGATATTAGAGGAGATTTTACCCTGGGTCTCGGTTCCGAAAAAGGACGTGGGTATATTGTCGATATCGACCTTAAGACGCTTGAGAACGTCCCCAAAGAAGCGATCGAGAACATTGAAAAAGAAGTTGTATACGAACTGAATTACCGTCTTTCACATGCCTTTCCCGGTAGAGACCTGAAGGTAGAAAAAGACGGCAATATGATCAAGATCACCGGGGACTTGTCTTTGGGAAATGTATAAGATAACTCCCTGATCGCTAGGTTTTGCAGAGTAACGTGACACATAACACCTTGCAAATCAATAAACCAAATTCAAATATTTCTGTTTAAATTTTATATTAATAGCAAGTAAAATAAATTCATGTTTTTGTTGAATATCTATTTATTTATTTTTAATTTATTATTATATAATAGATATCACTTTATACATTGAGGAGACATTATGAAAACATTTTCAGCTAATATTGTATTTTTTTTAGTCATAATTATCAGCTTCATATTTGCTAAGGATATCATTGTTACAACAGACAATGGAGATCATGTTATACTACATGATGATGGGACTTGGGAAATACTTCAAGAAATGGCTCAAAATAATAATTTTGATTTTAGAAATATTAATTGGGGAATGGATATTAATGAAGTAAAGGCATCTGAATCTTTTGAATGGAAAAAAGGAATAATTGATGCCAACACACAATTTTTATGTGCAAACATGAGTCTTATGGGTGAAGAAGCAATGCTTGTATATTACTTTAACCTAAACAGAGTTTATCGAACAAGATATATTATAAAAGAAAACCATTCCAATAAAACCGAATACTGGCGTTTTTACAAATATCTAATCGGTGAAATCAATAATAAATATGGAGATCCGACTCCAAACTATACCGGTGAACCAATATGGTTAGATGATATTTACAAAGATGATACGGACAATTGGGGAATGGCGATTGCGACCGGTAAAATGATTGCAACTGCAAATTGGGAATTACCTAAAAGTACTATTTGTGCAATAATTCAAGGAGATAATAACGAAATTGAATTGTGGCTTGAATTTGAGGCAGTTAATTTTAAAATAATTGAAGCTAAAAAAACTGAAGCTTTTTAGTTAATAATACTAAATATTATTCTTAAATATTTTCAATTTCAATAAAATAGGGTCTCGATGTAAATTCGGGATCCCATTTTATTATATTAACTCGTTGAGTTAGTTGTCAGTGATATATTTCCATCTTTCATAACAATCATATAATGACGACCGGGCACCAGCTCACCTTCCAGCAACTTTTGGGCCAGATGATTTTCTATTTCATGCTGGATCAGACGTTTTAACGGACGTGCTCCAAAATCGGGATCAAACCCTTTTTCCGCCAAATACGTTTTTGCCTCATTACTGAGATCTACGCTTATATTCTGTAGTTCCAGACGATTTTGAAGTCGTTTAAACTGCACATCTACGATCTCTCTCAATTGTTCTTTAGTGAGACCATGGAATGCAATGATCTCATCCACACGATTGATGAATTCGGGTTTGAATTGTTGGCGCAGGTAGGTTTGAAGCCGTTCATCCAGTGTATCAAAAGACGTTCCCTTTTCGAATACTTTCGCTCCCAATTCCGAACCGATGTTAGAGGTCATAATAATGAGCGTATGCCTAAAATCGACCGTTCGCCCTTTACCATCGGTCAGACGGCCGTCATCCAGGATCTGAAGTAAAATGTTAAAAACATCCTGATGTGCCTTTTCGATCTCATCCAGCAATATAACGGCATAGGGTCGCCGATGAATACTTTCGGTCAGTTTTCCGCCTTCTTCATAACCAACATATCCCGGAGGCGCCCCGATCAACCGTGAAACGGAATGTCGTTCCATATACTCGGACATATCCAGGCGTACCATGGCATGTTCATCATCAAACAAGAAGTTGGCCAGGGCACGCGATAATTCGGTCTTACCCACACCGGTAGGTCCCAGAAAGAAAAACGATCCCATGGGCCGATTTTCGTCACCCAACCCGCTTCGACTTCTCCGTATGGCATTCGATACGGCTTTAATAGCTTCATCCTGCCCCACGACACGTTCATGAAGATGCTCTTCCAGATTTAAAAGGCGTTGATTTTCCGACTGCAGCATGCGGTTGACCGGAATCCCCGTCCATCGGCTAACCACTTCGGCAATATCCTCTTCATCAACTTCTTCTTTAAGCAGAGGTGAATCGTCATGAATTTCGTGTAATTTCTCTTTTTTCTTTTCAAGTTCCTCTTGCATTTTAACCATGGCGCCATAACGGATCTGAGCAACTTTTTCATAGTTGCCTTCACGCTCAGCTTCCAATTCTTCAGCTTTTAACTGATCAATTGAACCTTTAAGGTTTTGAACTTCCTGGATCAAGGCTTTCTCAGACATCCATCTGTCTTT
>CAZSGO010000038.1:0-10933 GCA_964606395.1 uncultured bacterium | reverse complement strand
AAAACATCTTCCGGTGTTTTTTGGACTTGCTTAAAAAATGTCGAATAATTTGATAAGATACAATTCACTCCTGAAAACAATATTTATAATAGCCGGATAATGTAAAGAGATTATCATTGGTAGTCAAGATTTTGATATGAAAGTTAATGTTTTTATTATAGATTGCCCGATGCAAAACGGGTACAAAAAATCAATACTCTTAATGGCAGTTTCATCTCTGTCATTTGCTATCATGTCCTTAATGGTCCGCCAGGCCGGCGACCTCCCTCTCCTGGAAAAAGTTCTATTCAGAAATCTCATTTCACTTATCATAGCGATCGTAATTATTGCCAAGAATGGGGAATCTTTTTGGGGACAACCTAAAAATCGCAAATACTTGATATTACGTAGTATAGGTGGCTTAGGCGGTGTAATGATGTACTTTTACTGCATATCAAATATGAATATGAGCGACGGTACCATGCTCAATAAATTATCCCCCTTTTTTGTAATTCTTTTTGCTTCATTTTTTCTTAAAGAAAAGCTTAATCGTCATCAGATCATTGGTATTATTATTGCCTTCCTGGCATCTCTCCTTATTATTAAACCCCAATTTGACCTCGTTGTACTGCCCGCAGTGCTTGGATTAGGCTCAGCTGTCTTTGCCGGTTTTGCCTATGCTATTATTCGTCTGTTAAATATCCGCGGAGAATCACCGGGCACGATCGTTTTCTATTTTTCATTAATATCATTGGTGGTCACCTTACCCGGAGCTATAGCAAACTTTGTTGTACCAACACCCGTTCAGTGGCTTTATTTGTTGGGGATCGGCGTATTTGCCGGTATTGGACAGATGTTCATGACTGAATCCTATCACTATTCCCGCGCATCTGATATTGCCCCCTATAAATACCTTCATGTTTTGTTCACCGCGATCATTAGTATCATATTTTTAGGGGAGGCACCCGACCTCCTCAGCATTTTGGGTTCTGTGATCATTGTTGGTGCTTTCATTTATTTGTATAAAAAACGAAGCGTTTAAATAGAGTTTAAAGTTTAATGTTTAATGTTTAATGTTTAATGTTTAGAGTTTAAGCTTAAAAATCATCTTGTAATTTTTGAATATTATTAAAACGCCCCAAAATAAAAAAAAGGAACGGTCGCACCCGTTCCCAACTTTTTAAACTTACATCTAATATATAATATCTTACGTCTTACGTCTTATGTCTTACGTCTTATGTCTTACGTTTTACGTCATTTACAAACTTTTTCATCCGAACAACGCGGAAGATCATTTTTCAGCGGTTCGCAGGGAAGAAGTTTCTCATAAACTTCCACTACATAATCATCAAGCCAGCGATAATAATCTGTGACCGTTTCTTTTGAAGGATTGTTTTTAAGCTGTTTTGCTTTGGCAACTATAACTTTTTCTGCTTTCATGACCTCTTGAAAATATCCGTTCCCTTTCCGATTTTTAAGCTTAGCTACATCCATGTAGTTTTCTTTATCGTCATATCCCACTGGGAATAGTTCATCTTTTAATTTTAAGGCGGCCTGCACCAAGTAAGGAGCTTCTTGTGTATCGGTGGTGATCACGCGGGGAAGTTCATTTCCTGAAGAGAAAAATACCGGCGTTGCCATCGCGGTCAACGGAAAACCCATCACGGTCCATAGCATGGTATTTTGGGGATCTTCATCCGGTAAAACACCTTGAATGATCAAAACTGAGGCGCTCCAATAACGGACAATATAGTCTTGAAAAGCCACCAGGGTCTCATCATTAAAATTCTTGGGAAGATTCATGTTTGAAATATCCGTTTTTAGGGCACCGTGGTCCAAATTGCGGCTTGCTTCATTCAATATAAAATCAATACTGATTTCCTTTTGCTCTGCAAACAGTTTATTCGTTGCATCATAGCGGATATAACCCTGTCCTTTGTCCCCCTTTCCCGTTACAGAAAAGTTTGTACGAACAATATAGCCTTTCGGCGCTATATTCGGGTCATTGACATCAAATTTTGTATAATCGTAATAACCTGTTTCATAATAGGCGGCATTACCTTGAGCATCGATAATGCCAAAATTAGCTTCAATTCCCCACTGACCGGATGAGCGGTTCAACAGATCTTCGAAATCTTTCATATCTGCGCATGTCTCAAGTGCTTTTCTCATGAACAAGCCTTCCTGATCAGGCTCTACATCGCAGCTTACGCCCTCATTGATGTTATAGGAGGCAGTATTCATAATACTGAAGCCCTTTTCATTCATGCCCATCCAGATCTCTTTGCTGTCCGCATCTTTTACATTGGCAATTCCCATAAAATCATAACCTGAATCGCTGATAAAGACGAACTTATTTTCAACCGATCCGGTGTCTCTGTTCTTCCATAGAATGGGACGACCATCAACCGTAGCGGAACCGCTGATAATTGCCGATGTACAAGCAAATGCTATAGAGAACAGAGCAAAAATTAAAATAATTGTTTTTTTCATTGTAAAACCTTTCGTTTTATCTCAATGGCGTTGACCGGACAGACTTCATGGCAGCAATAACAACGTATGCAATTGGGATCGTGGATATGAATTTTACCCTCCTTGACCTCTAAAGCCTCGGCTTTACATATTTGCACACATTTCTTGCAAAGAATACATTTATCATGATCAAAGATCGGTCTGCGATCAAAGCGCCTTCGGAATTTTTCATATCTTACACCCATAAAAGCAAGATTGTAACGTCTGTCGATGGGTATGCGCTTGAAATTTTTTACGCGCCAATCTTTAATTGTTCCGCCTTCAATAACAATATCATCCAAATTATTAAGCTGAATGCCTTGTTCGACCGCATATGAAAGCATGGGTATGTCCATGGGATTATAACCAATAACCTGTGATGCCACGATATCCAAGGCAATAAGATTACATGACCCCAGTATCAATCCGATATGTTTGGGCTGACCGTTTTGAGGTCCCGCCCCTTCCATACCAATGATCGCATCCATGAATGCAAATGTAGGTTTTATGGCTTCCATCACATCCACGACCATAGCCGAAAATGCATTCCTATTGGGATATTTTGCATGTAAAAGAGCTTTTGAAAGTCCCGGTATCAATCCGAAAAGATTCTTAGTTGCGCCGGTATAATATGCCAGTTCATGCGTTTTAAGTTTAGGCAATGAGATCACCATATCGACCTCATCAAGTATTTTGGCGAATTTAAACCCATTCCTTTGAATGGGATCAAGCGTAAAATCGACCCATTCAACACCCAATTCTTCACAAACCGGACCGATCCCGCAGACCTTTGCCTTAAAGCCCGACGTATGCAAAGCGGGCGAATCGCCAGCGAGGACCGTAGCGCCTCTGGATTGAAAATATAAGGCAACGGCCCGGAACACATCCGGATGGGTCGTCACAGCCCTCTCAGGGGGCAAATCGGCTAAAATATTCGGCTTAAGTAGAACTTTTTTACCCTTTGGATCCGGTCCGTCTGCGGCTGCATAAATCTCTTCGACAGCTTTAAGAATGTCTTTTGCATGGTATTTTGTTACCTCACGGACTGATACTATTTTCGGTATGTTATTCATATATTTTTGTAATAATCAGTAGTTTAGGATTAAGGTGTCAGTGACCGGTAACCGGTTAATGTTCTCATACTTATTTAACTTCCTTTAACATTTCAGCAACATCATCTCATGAATAGATCTTTCTACTTCGGCTCGCATACTCGCCTCCGCTCAAGATGACAGTTTACTTCAGCATTTTAATCTTAACCTTAACCTTATTTCAAGTTTTCCGGATTAAGTGATTTCAATTCATCCAATACAAACATGCCATCCTTACGGATAAGCACATCATCGAACCAAACTTCTCCACCCCCACACTCGGGTGTCTGCCGTAAGACCAGATCCCAATGAATGGCGGAACGATTTCCGTTAAAGGCATTGTCGTATGAATTTCCCGGAGTAAAATGGATGGAGCCTGCGATCTTTTCGTCGAAAAGGATATCTTTCATGGGGCGATTTATATAAGGGTTCATACCTATGGCAAATTCTCCCACATAGCGGGCGCCTTCATCCGTATTGAATATCTCTTCCAATCGTTCAACATCATCGCCGTCAACTTCAATTATCTTTCCATCTTTAAATGTCAACTTAACTCTTTCAAAGACAGTTCCCTGATATAATGTGGGTGTATTGTATTCGATCACGCCATTTACCGAATCTCTGACAGGCGCGGTAAAGACCTCACCGTCGGGGATATTCCGCAATCCGCAGGATTGGATAACGGGAATGTCTTTAACTGAAAAACGTAGGTCCGTTTCACCGGGTCCTTTTATGTGAACTTTATCCGTTTTAGCTTCAAGTACCATCAATACTTTTTGCGCTTCAGCCATCTTGGGATAATCCAAGGTACATACATTAAAATAAAAATCTTCAAATTCTTCCGTACTCATACCGGCCTGTTGTGCCATGGAAGGTGATGGCCAGCGAAGGACTACCCATTTTGTATCGGGTACACGAATGCGAGAATGGACAGGTTGACTCCAGAGTGTTTGATAGCGTTTCATATCATCGGCCGGCACATCAGACATTTCCGTAATGTTTTTTGAACCGCGGACACCGATATAGGCCTGCATATTTTTCATGCGGTAAGCTTCGTATTCACCGCTAAAAGTGATCTGTTCATCGCTTCCATTCAAAAACAACTCACGTTGAATTGAATTATTCTTTATACTTACAAAAGGATTCCCCTCGCGATGACGGACCGCGCGGATCAACTGTTTTACGAAAGTCTCCGGGATATCGAATGCTTCGATCAGCACATTCTCGCCCGATTGAACGTTACAGGAATAATTAACCAATAATTCTGCCAGTTTCTTTTCTCTCGGATCAAACATCACAATTCTCCTTTATCAAAATTGTTATTTCATTTTCATTATACGTTTTAATATCATGTTTTTCAAATAATTTTACCGTTTGTCCTTGTCCTCCGGTCAATTTCCCCGAAAAGGAACCGTCATAAACCTCATGATTTCCACATGAAGGTGAATTTGCTTTCAATAACGCGAGCTTACAATTGAATATGTGCGCGATCTTCAAGGCTTCTTCGGCACCGCGTTGAAATGCTTCACTCACATCCACGCCATCTTGTCTGATAACTTTTCCGTCAATTTGTATCTCAGCCGGCAAACGAGGTGTGGAAAGTCCACCCAATTGCTCGGGACATATCGGGATCAAGATAAAGTGCTTATGCAAATAGTTCAGCTTATCTTGCAGCAACTTGTTGTCCTGACCGTCATAGCGACAAGAGATACCAAGCAAACACGCGGATATCAGCAGTTTTTCTTTCATAAAATTAAGCGGTATTTTTAACTATAAATAATTGGGAGCCCGGAGCTAATATAACTTCTCCACCTTTCAGGGTGCCTTGTGCTTCTTTGGAAGCAAATTCATTGTTTACATGAATATTCCAAGTGCCTTCATCGAGTGTAAAAACAGCATCTTGCGTTGGGGACGTATTTAAAAGCACCGTGCAATTCCGGCTATCCGAATGACTGGAGTAACCCAAACCGAACTCATTATTTGTTGCATAAAGAGGAGATATGTTCTCAGAATGCGAAGAACGAAGCTCAGGAAAGGCCTTCCTTACGGCAATAAGGCCGCGATAATAGTCGACAAGGTCTTTATTGATATCAATATCATGATGATTGATATAGTTCGTTTCGTTATCTTTATTATATGAGTCATGATCCAATTGTCCCACCATGGGATCCTGGATCCCCGTTTCGGGAATAATGACTTTTGTTCGTGCGAATTCCTGTCCGGCATGCATCATGACGATACCTTGAGACATCATCAACATGAAGGCGGCCAATTTATGGAGAGGCCATTCTTCCTCGCTTATACGAACATGTTCTTCATGATCTTTTTTTACCGCATTTTTTTCGCCGCGTACGGCCAATCTGATAAAATCACCCAGTGTATATCCATCGTGAGAAGCAATATAATTTACGGAATTCCGGCTATCGTTCACAATTCCACCATCCTTGATCAATGAGCCTGTCAGGATCTTGATAAAACTATCCTTGTTAAGATCCCTCTCCCAATGTCCAAAAATAAAGCCCCGGCGATCGATTGGATTCTCACCTTTGACCCCATTGCGGAATATATCGTTCCAAACACCGATCCCCAATTCACTCATGCGTTGAGGAAAATAACGTTTTCCCCAGGGTTCACCTACAAGTATGGTATTGGGATTGATCTGTTTTGCGGTATTTCGAATGCTTATAAGTGTTTCATCATCTATAATGCCGGTCATATCAAAACGGAATCCGTCGATATGGAACGTTTCCATCCAATACCTGATCGAATCGACAATAAGCTGACGTGTAACGGGAGCGTCCGATCTTACATCATTTCCACACCAACTATTGTTGGAATGAAGCGCCAGATATTGATCTTCCGCCAATTTCCGCAGCGGATTCAAATTATATTGAGAAATGTGATTATAAACCACATCCATGATCACCGTGATCCCTTCGCGGTGAAGGGCTTTTATAAGTTGCTTAAATTCCGTGATCTCGTCACCTCTTGGATCGGACCAATGTCCGGAATCTCTATTTCCCGAGCGGGAATAGATGCCTGCAGGTGCAAAGAAAAAGGCGGTCATGTATCCCCAGTAATTATAAGCATAGGGATTCCATGTATTATTGAATTTACCCTGATCTTTAAAATACGGCGGCTCAAAATTTGCAAATTGTTGCAAGGGAAGAAATTCAACCGCATTAATGCCCAAGGACTTTAAATAAGGGATCTTTTCTATAAACGCCGTATAAGTGCCGGGATAAGGAACATCCGAAGAAGCATGAGCGGTCATATCCTTAACATGCGCTTCATAAATGATCAGATCGCGCGGATCCGCAGGACTTACGAAATGATCATCTCCCCAATCGAAATCATCTTCACAGATGTACGCTTTGGCTTCCTGGTGATAATCGTTGAAAGTAGAGACCGAGCGGGCATACGGATCGGCTACGGAAAAAGCTTGATCATCGATCTGAAAAGCATAATAATTACCCGTAAATGAACGAATATCGGAGTATTCCCAATATCCCCCGCTTATCGCACGCATGGGCAATGAGCTTGAAGGATTTTCATCATTACAATGTGTAAAAAGTAAGAGGCGCACCTTTTTTGCATAAGGAGCGTACACCGTAAAATATGTACGATCAGAGATGCGGTGACATCCGGGGGGATGTTGTATCATCTATTATTAGTCTCCGATAAGTTTACAAAGTGATAATATATAACGTGTCAGGTCTTCGCGTACCCGATGAGCCGTTTCATTGACCTCTTCATGGGTCAGTGGCTGAGAAGCAATACCTGCCGCCCAGTTCGTTGCACACGAGAAGGGAAATACGTCCATGCCATGTTCCCGTGCCCACATGATCTCAGGCATAGTTGACATCCCTACAAGATCACCACCCAAAGATGTGAAATATTTGATCTCGCTTGGTGTTTCATAAGAAGGACCTGTTGTCCAAACATAAACCCCTTCGCCCAATGCCACATGCGAAATTTCAGCCGCTTTAAATGCCAGCTTTCGTTCATTATCACCAATAAGTGCCGTACCGGCTTTTAATGCGGCAGCCTGTGTCGTCATATCTATACAATCCTTGATCAACAGAATATCGCCCGGTTCATGATCTTTATCCATCAAACCGGCTGCATTCGTGATAATGACTTTTTTGATCCCGACCGCATTAAAACTTTTCATGATGGAAAGAACGGTTTCAAGGTCATAACCTTCATAAAAGTGGAAGCGACCTTTTGCGGCTAGAATTTGTACCCCCTCGGTTTTACCGAGAACAAAAGAGCCTTCATGACCCGGAACGGTAGATCTGGGAAAATCGGGGATCTGCTCATAAGGAAGCGTTTTTTGTATCTCTATGGAGTCCAGGAGATTATTCAATCCGGATCCCAATACAATACCGATCTTTGGAGCGGCATCAGAAAAATAATCTTTAATAAAGTCAAATTTGTTCATTATATATCAACTATTCGCTTATGGTTTTTTCAATATCGTTAAAGGGAACATCAATTTGGATGTTTTCCTGCATGTTCTTTAATTTTAAATTAGTGGTCTGCAGTTCTTGTTCACCTACCACTGCTACCCAACGGGCATTCTGACGGTTCGCATCACGCATCATGGCTTTTACGGAACGTCTCATTAATTCAAGATGTACACGAAAGCCCTTTTCACGCAAGGTATGAACTACAGGTGTGATCCCTTCAAGGCAGCTTATATCCATGGGTGCGATATAAAGATCCACAAACGTCCGGTCGGTATCAAAAAGCTCTTCGGCTTCCATTGCCAGGACCAATCGTTCTACACCCGCAGCAAAACCTACAGCCGGTGTCTCGGGCCCATCCAGATCGCTGATCAGTTTATCATAGCGTCCTCCGCCGCAGAGTGCATCCTGAGCTCCCAGGGCAGTACCTTTGATCTCAAAGGTCGTCCGGGTATAATAATCCAAACCACGCACAAGAGCAGGATCAACCACATAGCTTATTCCCGAGGCATCCAACAATCTTTTTACCTGTTCAAAATGGTCTTTATCCTCATCGGACAAATGGTCCAGGATCGAGGGTGCATGTTCTTTCATTATATCCTGGCATCCGGGATTCTTACAATCGAAAAGACGCAATATATTACCGTCATAACGAGTTTGGCATGTTTCGCATAGCTCAGTTTTATACGGTTCCAGTTCTTTTCTGAGAACCTCCATATAAATTTTTCTAGCCTCATTGCTTCCGATGGAATTGATATGCAATTCCCAATTCTTTAATCCCAGTTTCCGATAGACGGAACAGGCAATATCAATGGCTTCGGCATCAGCCTCCGGAAAGGGTGATCCGATCAGTTCGATCCCATATTGATGAAATTGGCGTTGACGGCCGGCTTGTGGACGTTCCTGCCGAAACAAGGGTCCAAAATACCATAACTTGTGCAGAGGTGATTCCTGCTGATAATTATGCTGAATATAGGAACGTGCCACCGATGCGGTCAATTCGGGACGCAAGGTAAGACTATCGCCGCCTTTATCTACAAAACTGTACATCTCTTTACTAACGATATCGGAAAACTCACCCACACCGCGCGAAAATAATTTTGTACTTTCAAATACAGGGGTTCGCACTTCCTTGCAAGCATATGAAGCAAATACCTCTCTTAACACCTCTTCGATCTTTTGCCATTTGTAAATATTCCAGGGCAAAATATCGTGTGTCCCTTTAATGGTCCTCAATTTTTGCATAGATCCTTCCTATACCATACCGGCAATAGCATCCTGTGCCGCCTGCAGATCTTTTTCTTTTACATAGATAATGGTAAAAGCACCGGATGCCGCATTACCCTCTACAATGAGAGCGGATTGAATAATATCGCTCTTGGCACGGAAATATATTCCTTTATCGTTCAAAACGTTCTTGACCATTTCGGCCAGCATATCATTTTGAAATTCAACCAGTTTTACTTCTTTTTCGCTCATATTACCTCACTTTTCCATAAAATAAGCAAAAACCCGCTAAATAATGACATAAAATTAAAATAATTTTTGTTAACTGCGTTTTTTTTTAATATTTTTGAAAATAAAATTAAATGAGGTCTTTTATGAAAAGAATACTTTTTCCCTTGATGATTGTCGTTATTATTGCCGTCGCCTTTTCAGGTTGTGCCAGCACAAAAACTCCGGTTCCTTCAAGTGAACCCATTATTATCAACAGTGATGATATAAATATCAAACTGCTTGATAAAAAGATCGAGAATATGAAAGATACCATGACGTTGGCGTTTGCCTCCATGGATGAATACTATATTGCCCGTACTACAAAACTTCACGCTCAACTTGATCGTATCGAAGCGGACAACATGACCATGAAGTCGCAAACTGATACGCTGATCGGTGTCATTTCAAGAATGAATAATTATCTGCAGGAATTGAATACCATGCCGATCTTCTTCGGATCTAAAAAAGTTATAGCCGATCAAACGGTTAAAACACCCGAAGAACTGGTTACCGTTTTACCCGAAGATGAAATTAAAGAGATCATCGTAAAACCCGAGATCATCGTTCCCGAGGTCAAAGTAAAAGAAATTGTCAAAACAGACAAATTCATGGATGATTATAAAGAAGCGTTGAATAAATTCTATTATCAGCGATATGATGATGCGGTTGAGATCTTTGAAAGTCTTCTTACTAGAGATCCTCAGCATAAACTGGCCGGCAATATCCAATACTGGATCGGTGAAAGTTATTATGCCCTGCGTCAATACAAAAAGGCCTTTAACGCCTTTAACATGGTTTTCAATACAAATGCATTTGACAAATATGACGATACTCAGTTAAAACTGGGCTTCTGTTATTTCAAGATGGGCAAAATGCGCTCGGCTGTCGGTGAATTCCAGAACCTACTCACCTACTACCCGAACTCAGAACATGTGACCATCGCCATTCGTCAGATCGGTATTATTGAACAGTACACGACGAAGTAAGATCCAAGAGACAAATTCCAAGATACATATAACCCCTATCGTAAGATGGGGGTTTCTTATTGTATGGAAAAAATGTTGAGAGTTGAGGGTTGAGAGTTGATAATCGATATGGTAGGGACGAACCCATGTGTTCGTCCATTTATTTTTGATAGAATAAATAATTTATTGATCGATTCGGGGATGTTGAAGGATTGAAAAAGTTGAAAATTGAAGGTTAAGTAGTCCCGTAGGGACGGAATCTTGGTAGTTATTTTGATCAATATAGAAACAAGCTCCGTAGGAGCGACACTGAGATAATTATGAATTATGAATGATGAATTATGAATAAAATACATAAGAAACTGTCATCTCGACCGAAGTTCGCCTTCTGGCGAACGTAGTGGAGAGATCTATTCATGAA
>CAZSGO010000037.1:0-11078 GCA_964606395.1 uncultured bacterium | reverse complement strand
GCGGCAGTCGACTGGTCTGTTGGGGCAGAAGCCCCAACCCCAACCCCAACCCCAATCCCAACCCCAATCCCAACCCCAACCCCAACCCCAACCCCAATCCCAACCCCAACCCCAACCCCAACACCTGTTGAATCCGTTGAACCTGTGGCAGCGTTCACTGCTGACCGTGTAACGGGTTCAGCGCCACTGCAGGTAACATTCATTGATTTAAGTCAGGGCACTCCCGATTCATGGACATGGTACTTTGGAGATGATGAGGCCACATTTGACCAGGCCCCAACACATATCTACACAGAGCCAGGTACATACCGGGTAACACTTGTAGTAATCAATGAAGAAGGAATTGACTATGAGCAGAAATTGGGATTCATCACCGTTACCGATGAATAACTATTAATCATACACAATTCTTTTTTATTTTCTATAACTGTGACGGCCTGTTCCACCCCAGTTCCTGCAGGAGATCTTTGATCCAGTATGGGGGAAGAAAACATCAGGATCAAAATATTCGCTTTGCTTGGAAATTTCATCCCACTTATCTTTGCCACAATTGATTGAGTGATCGTCGGGTAGGAAGATTCAGATTATCGATGTCAACTTTTTCAAGGTAAACCAGAAAAAACGGTTTTATTAATTCTCGCTGGTGTTTCTCATGTAATTGCAGTGGCTTTTACCTATTTGTTATATATTTCTTTAGTACACATACAGCTGTTGCCATCGCTGTTCTTGTCTGTGTTGGCTTTTTGGTATCTACTCAACGAAGTAGCACTACGAAATTTTGTCGTTGTCCCTTTGAAGGAGATCATCAGGTGGTTGCCTGTTGTATGTGTATATTGGTGCCTTCCCGGGAACCTATGCACTGTAGAAACATGGGCTATAGGGTTTAGTGGTTTATCCGTTATTCTTTGTCAGGACCACATATGTTTGTTTCCGGAGGGATATGGAACGGTTGTGGAGTATGATCAAAGAGATTGTTAAGCGGAAGGGAGATGTCTGATGATATGTAATAGAGAGATTAGTATGGAAGCAGCTCCTCGTGTCTCGATCATTATTCTGAACTGGAACGGATGGAAGGACACTATTGAATGCCTGGAGTCTGTTTATCAGATAACATATCCTAACTATGATGTCATTGTTGCCGATAATGGCTCCAAGAACGACTCTATTGATAAAATAAAGATGTATGCAGAGGGTACTTTGGAAGTAACATCTAAATTTTTCACGTACTCGGGGGAAAACAAACCACTATGCTGCATTGAATATTCGCGGGAAGAGGCTGAGACCGGCGGCGGGAGAGAAGCGGATATTGCTGATCTCCCATCCTGGAAAAAACTAGTTTTGGTAAAAAACGGGGAAAACTATGGGTTTGCTGAAGGGAATAATATCGCTATCAGATATGCACTGAAGGCGCTGAACCCTGAATATGTTCTTCTTTTGAACAATGATACTGTTGTGAACAGGGCCTTTCTTGACGAATTGGTAAATGTTGCGGAATCAGATGATAAGATTGGATTTTTAGGACCCAAAACATATTATTACGATTATTATGGTCGAAATGATGTGATTAATTTTGCTGGTGGACGTCTTGTAATGTGGAAGGGTATGTCCATCCATATTGGTATGAATGAGACTGATCATGGTCAGTATGATAAAGTAACTGATGTTGATTATGTTGAAGGATCCTGCCTCCTTGCACGACGAGGAACTATAGAAACTGTAGGTCTCCTTGATCCCGCTTATTTTTTATATTGGGAAGAGACGGATTGGTGCATGCGGGTTAAAATGGCCGGGTTAAGATTGTCATTTGCACCTAAAGCTGAGATCTGGCATAAAGTTGGTGCATCGAATCGCGGAGCATCAAATTTGTATTATCTTACAAGAAATCGTTTTTTATTTACAAAACGGTATTGCACCGGAATTCAGTATTTTTTGTATTGCATATACTTTCTGGGATACCAGTTTTGGTATCTAAGTGCTTATTCACTATTTTATCACAGAGATTTAAAGGAGTGGTTTTCTTTCTTAAGGGGATTTATGGCAGCTCTGCAGAATCGAACTGGAATTTAATATATAATGGTGATTATGTTTTTAATTATCTGCAAACAATAAAGACATTAAGGCGCTTTTTTGAAGGAATTATATATTATTTTGACTTTGATTATGCAAATGGGGCAAGTGAAGGATTCAACAACAAGATCAGTGCTATAAATAGAGCCGCATTTGGATTTAGAGTTCTTGAATAATTCATTTTAAAGATTTGCCAGACATGTGGATTTAATTAAGGCATGAGATTATTAGAAATAAAGTCATAGGTTAATTAAAATTAATCGTTTCGAACAAACGTAACAATAAATAAAATGCCTTCTTTCATTCAAAACACCCTAAAATTAGTTTCAGGCAGTGCCATAGCCCAAGCTGTAGGCATACTCTTAATTCCAATTGTTACGCGAATGTATTTTCCTGATGACTTTGGCATCCTCCAACTATTTATTTCAATCACTGGAATTTTTGTGATTATATCCTGTTTTGCTTATCAACTCTCCATAATGCTCCCAAAAAAGGATGAAGATGCTGCAGCCATTGTTGTAATGTGTATAGGACTTATCACAGTAACATCAGTTATTAGTGGCATTATTCTGATATTTTTTGGAAAACAAATTGCCAATGTCCTGAGTGCTCCTGAAATTTTAGACTATATGGTTTTGATACCCATTGTCGTTTTTCTTAACGGATTATTTACTGTATTCAATTACTGGCTTTCAAGACATGTAAAGTTTGGAACAATAGCAGTAGCAGGAGTAGCTAATTCGTTAACAGTAAAAGGTGTGCAGATTGGGGCAGGAATAGGAACCTCATCTGCCATGGGACTTATTGGAGGTGTTGTTGTAGGATGGATCATTGGAAACCTGTTGATGTTGAAAGAAGTCTGGAAAAATGTGGAATTATTTAAGCAGATTTCCTGGAAAGGTATCAAGAAAAATGCAATCAGGTATAAAAAATTCCCAATCTACACATCATGGTCAACAGTTGCAAATTATCTCTCTCTCCAGGCAGCGCCGTTTATGCTTTCATCTTTTTTTTCGGTTGCAGTCGTGGGCTATTTTTCTATTGCAAATCAGGCAGTAAATCTTCCAATGGGATTAATAGGCGGTGCTATCGGGCAGGTTTTTTTCCAGAAAGCCAGTGAAGAAATGAACAAAACCGGGTCTATAAAAGAACTGGTAAGAGATGTTTACGCCAGGTTAATTTCAATAGGAATATTCCCTATGGTTATTCTGATAATTATTGGTGAAGAATTATTTGGATTTGTTTTTGGAGCTAATTGGATCACAGCAGGATTATATGTGAAAATACTGGCACCATGGTTGCTTCTGGTGTTTATTGCATCGCCATTATCAACTCTGTTCGCTGTTCTTGAAAAACAAGGTGTTGGATTATTATTTAATCTAGCAATGCTTTTGTCCAGAGTAATAGTTCTCTATGTCGGTGGAATATATGGAGACCCCCTGATTGCCCTTGCATTATACTCAATAACAGGAGTGATCTTTTGGGGTGGTTTGAATATTTACATCTTAGAAGCATCGGGGACCCGGAAAGCAGATGTTATAGTAAAACTTGTAAGGTATTTTCTGTTAGCAGCAGTAGTATCACTGCCATTAGTTTTTGTAAAATATTTAAATGTAGATTATTATCTTCTGTTTTCTGTTGCTTTGGCGGTAACAGTCGTTTATTACTTTATTGTAATTATTAATGACAATATTTTAAAGAATGAATTTATAAAATTATTAAAGAGGGATTAAATGACAGAAGAAATCGTTCAACTGCTCAATCATCACTCACCATGGACAAAGGTCAAATCAGGTCAAAGTACCTTCTGGTTCAAAGGAAATATTTTCTACAACAACAAGCTTCTGAATAGCACTGAAATTGTAAATATTCTGTCATCTGTTGTCCATGATGAGGACAAAATAGCAGAATCGTTTTCTAAATTGAATGGAGAATATGCAATCGTCGTTGAGACTCCTGATAGAATCGGCGCCATAGTCGACCGAGTCAGGAGCATCCCCCTGTTTTATTCAGAAATGGAGAGAGAAACAATAATAACCGATGATGCAAACCTCATAAAAGAGGCCATTCCCACAGAATTAGATGAGTTGAATGCCACAGAATTTCTGTTGACAGGCTTTGTTACAGGGCCAGACACTCTCTTCAATAATATCAGACAACTCCAGGCTGGCGAGTATTTGATCTATGATAAGAAGAGATTATTACTCAAAACAGATTGTTATTATCACTTTCTCCATGGAAATTATTTTGCTGACACAGAAGATGTACTGCTTGAAAAACTCGACCAGGTGTTTCTCAATGTTTTCAAACGCCTGATTGACTCTACAGTAAAGCAGGGGAAAAGAATTGTCGTACCACTAAGCGGGGGTCTGGACTCCCGGATCATTGTCACCATGTTAAAGCGTCTTGGCGTGGAAAATGTGATCTGCTTTACTTATGGGAAAAAAGGGAATAAAGAAGCTGTAATTAGTAAACAGGTAGCGGAAGCACTTGGCTATGAGTGGCACTTTGTGGAATATACTGAGGAAAAGTTGTACGATTGTTATCACAGTAAAGAAACGGAATATTTTCTAAAATATGCAAGTAATCTGGTATCCTTACCTCATCTCCAGGACTTCCTTGCCGTAAAGAAGTTAAAGTCAGAAAGTAAAATCCCTGAAAATGCCGTTTTTGTGCCAGGACATACAGGTGATATGATATCCGGGGGTCATATCCCTCTGGATTATGAACAATCTCAGACCTATAACTATGATAAATTTTTTAGAGATAATCTGAAAAAACACTACAATCTCTGGAAATGGGACGATGTGAAACCGGGATCTATTTTCAAAGAAAGGATCCGAAAAAGTGTGGGTGATATTTCAGTCCACGACAATGAGTCATGTGCAAATGCAATTGAACATTTTGATTTTAATGAGCGACAAGCAAAGTTTATTGTCAATTCTGTTCGGGTTTATGAATTTTTAGGATATGGCTGGCAAATCCCATTGTGGGATGCGGAGTTGATGGACTACTTCTTACGAACTCGTATTGAATATCGAATTAATCAACGAATATATATAAAATATTTTATCGAAAAATTATGTTCTGATCAATATAGATTTCTTACCGCAATTGAATGTACTACTGAGTTGAATAACAACCCAAAAAAATTGAATAACAACTTAACAAAAACATTAAAGTATGTTTGGTCAATTATGAATGTGCTGTATGGCTCATATTTCAATCTGGATATTGGTTGGTCAGTAATATATACACACCCTCTGCTGCAAAAGATAAGATTTAAAATAAATGGGGCTGATTTAAAGCCTTTTAATCAGAATATATCAATGTGTGAAATATTAAATTATTCTAATAAAAAACGATTTGTGCCTTCGACAAATGCAATTATGGTATATATAATTTTGAAACAGCAGATACAGGTATCTGAATGAAGAAAAATAACAAACCCTTTCCTTTTTTACTATTAGTACACTATAATAATAAAAATCAATTCGATTTGTCAATTTCAACTTACAAATCCCCAAGCATGCCGGTTTCTGAAATCCTGGGAAAATGGTTTCGCATGTTTTGCCCTATTCTGTTTCAGGATTATTTAGACCTTTTTTAAGAAATATACGATATTATATACTTTCAATAAATTAAATTTCTGAATTCATTATTAATTCAATTTCCTGCTATTAAGCTTCAATTCCAATTTTTTTGTTAATCTGAAAGTTTTGAGGGTTTGCAATGGCATATTTTGGGATAAAATCTTCATAGTCAAATTCAATTCATTCCTTACCGGATATGGATTGTACCATGTGAAGATCGTTAGGGGACGAATATGGTTTTGGTAATTGGACGTCTTAAGTCATCATCTCTTATATTGGAATTATCTCACCAATTAATACTTTATTATATATTCATTTGCCTCAGGCTGATTTATTAACATTAAATGCATACTTGCGTCAATGAATGGTGATATAGATGAGGTACATATCAAACAGCTAAAGGTCATCCCCGATGAACGTGGCTGGCTGATGGAAATTCTGCGGTGTGATGATGAAATATTCACACAGTTTGGGCAGGTGTACTGTACAACAGCATATCCTGGTGTTGTCAAGGCATGGCACTACCACAAGAATCAGACAGACAACTTCACCTGTATCCATGGGATGATGAAGGTCGCCCTTTACGATGGCAGAGAAGACTCGCCAACATATCGAAATCTCATGGAACTTTTCATTGGGGAGAAGAACCCCGCCCTCATCAGCGTGCCACCGGGTGTCTACCACGGCTTCAAGGCCATCGGTGATGAGACAGCCTTCTTTGTGAGTGTCCCTACCCTTCCCTACAACTATACCGATCCGGATGAGTTCCGTCTACCACCCGACTCCGAAGAAATACCTTACAACTGGGGGCTGATCCCCGGCATAAAACACGGTTGATACATCCCAGGAGTAAAAGAAGATGCATCTGTTGGTCACAGGGGGCTCCGGTTTCATCGGAAGCAATTTTATCCGTCACATGCTGGAGGTTTATCCCAATATTTTGATTACGAATCTCGATGTCCTCACCTACGCTGGCAACCCGATGAATCTGCAAGACATCGAGGACGACCCCCGTTACTCGTTTGTTCAGGGCGATATATGTGACCGGGGGGTCGTTGATGGCGTAATGGATCAATACCATATCGACACCGTTGTCCATTTCGCAGCGGAGAGTCACGTGGATCGTTCCATTTCAGACGGGTCAGTTTTCGTAAAAACGAACGTTCTTGGAACCTTCACGATGTTGGACGCGGCGCTTGCCCATGGGATCGACCAGTTCATTCATGTCTCAACAGATGAGGTATATGGGAGTAACCGCGAGGGATCCTTTGTCGAGACTAACAACCTGAACCCCTCAAGTCCTTACTCGTCGAGCAAGGCGGGATCAGACCTCCTTGCTCTCTCATATTGGCATACGCATGGGCTCCCGGTGATCGTGACCCGGTGCACGAACAACTACGGGCCCTTCCAGTATCCGGAAAAGCTCATTCCTCTTTTTGTGACGAATCTTATGGAAGGGAAGAAGGTCCCGATCTACGGCACCGGCAAAAACATCCGTGACTGGCTCTACGTCATTGATCACTGCAGGGCCATTTCCTTCCTTCTCGAGAACGGTCAGCCTGGTGAGGTCTACAACATTGGTGGTGGGGAGGAGAAGACAAATCTTGAAATTACGGATACAATCCTCAGGCTGCTCGCTGAGGACAAGTCGATGATTGAGTATGTCGAGGACCGAAAAGGACATGACTTCCGCTATTCACTCGACTTTTCGAAACTCCGGAAGATGGGCTGGGAGCCTGTATTTTCCTTTGATGAGGCAATGACAACGACAGTCCGGTGGTACGTTGAGAATGAATGGTGGTGGCGGCCCCTGAAGGACGGTAGTCAATAATGGTTCAAAAAATGCTTATCCTCGGTGCGTCCGGCATGCTCGGACACGACCTGCAGCAGGTCTATCCGGGCGCGGTTTGCCGCGGTCACGAGATCGACATCGCTAATGAGGCAGTGATATCGTCCGTTCTTTCAGACCTGAAACCATCTCTTGTCATCAACGCTGCGGGTTTCACGAACGTTGACGGCTGTGAGGACCAGCAGGATCTGGCGTTTGCGGTGAATGGTGAGGGACCTGGCTATATTGCCGCTGCCTGCCACGAGGTTGGAGCGACTCTTGTTCATTACAGCACGGACTATGTCTTCGATGGTTTGCAGGAGTCGTATGTTGAGTCTGATATGCCAAATCCAATCAATGTCTATGGTGCTTCGAAGCTCCGCGGTGAGCAGGCGATCATGGAGACAATGGAGGACTATCGTATCATCCGAACCTCCTGGCTCTTTGGTTGCCACGGCCCGAACTTTGTCGAGACGATGCTTCGCCTCTCCGCTGAAATGGAGACGGTCCGGGTCGTCGATGACCAAGTCGGAAAACCAACCTATACCGTTGACCTCGCGATAAAGACACCGGAGATTGCCAAAGCAGAGTCCGGAATCTATCACATCACAAACGATGGGGTCTGCTCGTGGTATGAGTTTGCTTCCACAATTATCCCGAATGTGGAACCCTGTTCATCTGAGGAGTTCCTTCGGCCCGCGAACCGGCCGAAGTTTTCGGTCCTCATGAATACAAAGGCCCGTCCAATGCGTCCGTGGCAGGATGCCCTTGCTGACTACCTGAGAATAAGAATCACGGAGAGATTATTATGAAAGGCATCATCCTCGCAGGCGGGAACGGTTCCCGCCTCCACCCCCTTACCAAGGTGACCAACAAGCACCTTTTGCCCGTCTACGACAAACCGATGATCTACTACCCGCTCCAGACCCTCATCGACGCAGGGATAACAGAGATCATGATTGTATCCGGCAAGGGCCACGCCGGCGATTTCCTCGAGCTTCTCGGCTCCGGTTCGGAGTTCAGTGTCCGGATCACCTACGAGATCCAGGACGAGGCCGGCGGGATTGCACAGGCGCTTGGCCTCGCTGAGCGCTGGGCCCGTAAGGAGGACGTGGCAGTAATTCTTGGTGACAACATTTTTCAGGATAATGTCAAAAGGGATGTCGAGGCGTTTGAGGGGGGAGCAAAGATTTTCCTCAAGGAAGTTCCCGACCCTCACCGCTTCGGTGTTGCAGAGGTTGACGGCGATCAGGTCATTGGCATCGAGGAGAAGCCGGAGGAGCCAAAGTCGAACAACGCTGTCACTGGCCTTTATTTCTATGACGGCCGTGTCTTCGATAGCATCAGGAGGCTTACGCCCTCAGGGCGGGGTGAACTTGAGATTACGGATGTCAATAACTCCTACATCCGGCGGGGTGCGATGCAGTTTACGGTGCTTGAGGGGTTCTGGAGTGATGCGGGGACGTTTGATAGTTTGCTGAGGGCGAGTTTAATGGTTCAGGGGAAGAGGGACATCTAAATTAACTTCTTACAGCCACCTGAAGGAAACAAATTTGCAGCAAAGAGGGCTAATATAGTATGAAAAATTGTGAGAAATCGGTAATGATTATCACGGCCAACATGATTCCATACAGCACATGGGGGGGGTGTCAACGGATGTATTTTTTGGCTGATTATCTTCAGGATCATTTATATGATGTGTATGTCGTCCACTCACGAAATTCGGAATATCAGGGAAACTATGGCCACAAAATCCGATTTCATCCAATACCGATTGGTTCTTCAAATACAGCAATGTCTTCAGAGAATAATGATGTGTCTGAGGGGAAGCATAATGAAAGCAAATTAAAAAAGAAGATGATTGGTATAATGAAATATTTTTTTAATACGTTAAATCTCATTTCTCTTGAGAAGGGAATATTTAATGAGCCAAATATTGGTATGGGAACGTGTGGCTACTTATTTATCAGAAATGCAAGAGAACAAATATTCAGAACCATATCTGAAAAGGGGATCCGGCACGTAATTATAAGTGGACCTCCGTTTTCGCTGTTTTATCTCGTTCCACAGATAAAAAAGCGTTTCCCTGAAGTGGATGTAATCATTGACTACCGGGACCCCTGGAATACTCCTTATTTATCGTATACAATATCGTCGTATATTGAACGGAAGGCTCTTGTTTATGCGGATAAAGTCGTATTTCTGAATGACAGAATGCTCTCAGATGCTTCATCAAAATTTAACCTGTCAGAAGAAAAGTGTGAGGTTGTCCTGAACGGATATTCCAAACAGAATTGGGATGAGGTTTTGAAGAACACGGTGAATCATGGAACTGTTTGTGGGCACCAATTCTCAGATAGGATGATTATTGGATACATTGGGAATATTTCATTTGATAATTTAGGATATTATGATGTACCTACATTTCTGGACGCTTTTCAAATGTTCCAGGATAATAAAAAGGTTTTATTAAGATTTGTTGGAGTAAAAACGTCTGATGCTGTAGAGAAAGCAAAAAAACAGTTTCCTGATACTCTCGAAGTTCTGCCCCCTGTAAATAATGATATTTCCTTACAATACATGTTGGACTGTGATGTATTATTTGTAAATTATTCTGATGAAAGAAGAGGAAGATATATGCTAACAGGGAAATTTTTTGATTATATCCGAAGTGGAAAAGTAATTTTTGGTGTCGCAAATAGTGATAATACATATTTTCTCGAACTTATACGGAAACATCATTTAGGCATCGGTTGTTTATCCAAAACTACGCAAATAGTAGATAGTTTGGAACTGCTCTATGAGAAATGGAAGGAAGGGACTCTGGGAGAACTAAGGAATGATGAGGTATTGGATCTTGACAATCTCTCCCGAGAGGCACAGAATAACAAGTATTTGCAATTACTGGAAAGACCTGAGTCTCACAAATGAATTACATAGGCTATATGATGTCTATTTCTGTCTTAACTTGTTATATATTCCCTGATCTAAAATTTGAGATCATCAGTTGAGCGATCATTACCTGTGTGTATTATTATGCCTTCATTGGCACCTATGCACTTGTCGAAACAAGGGTTATGGGATTTTGGTAATTTTGATGCACTGCCTGCCGGTTGCTCTTCCGATAGTCAACTGTAATTGAAATATAGTAATATTTCATATTCCAGTCGATTAATTTGATTATTTTTTTTGGGGGATTGACACAACACCTGACCAATGAACAAGCCAAGGGGCATGAGAATTTATATACAATATTTTTTGAAATAAGATGTATTGTAACATTCTTTTCATACCAAACTGGGAAATAGTTCTCATAATAAAGTGCAAATTATTTAGAAATAGTACATGATCTCATTTTTACACTGCATTGGGCTATTCAATTTATATTATATGAAATATCTTTCACATATGTTTTGATATAGTCGAATTGGGAGAAATAATTGGCCTGTTCACACCCTTTCAAAACGTGTGGATATTAATTATTCTGTAGCCTAAATTCAAACTTATATGCATCATCTGATCCATAATATTGATCGATCCTTTCAACAATCTTAAATCCAAATTTATGATTAACAGCTAATGAAATGGCA
>CAZSGO010000036.1:0-11095 GCA_964606395.1 uncultured bacterium | reverse complement strand
CTTTAAGGTTTTGAACTTCCTGGATCAAGGCTTTCTCAGACATCCATCTGTCTTTGAGAACCTCACGATCTTTATTAATAGTTTGCAATTCTTTGTTCAGTTCTTCCAAGCGCGTTGCAGATAATTCATCTTTCTCTTTTTTCAATGCCTGTTTTTCAATTTCCAACTGAATATGTTTTCTTTCAAGTTCGTCAAGCTCCTCGGGCATGCTATCGATCTCAACACGAAGTCGTGACGCCGCTTCATCTACCAGATCGATCGCTTTATCGGGCAAATATCTGTCGGCAATATATCTTTCGGACAAGCGGGCAGCCGAAACAAGGGCACCATCCGTAATACGCACACCATGATGAATATCATATTTTTCCTTGATACCGCGTAAAATGGAAATGGTATCCTCTATAGTAGGTTCGCTGACATATATTTTTTGAAATCTCCGTTCCAACGCCGTATCCTTTTCAATATGTTTTTGATATTCGTTCAGCGTTGTGGCACCTACGCAATGAAGCAGACCGCGCGCCAATGCCGGTTTTAACATATTTCCGGCATCAACGGCACCTTCGGCATTGCCGGCACCCACGATCAAATGCAATTCATCTATGAACAGGATGATCTCTCCATTAGAATTCTCCACTTCTTTCAACACGGCTTTGAACCGCTCTTCAAATTCGCCCCGGAATTTTGCACCGGCAAGTATAGAGGAAATATCCAGCATGATAATACGTTTACTCTTCAAAGATTCGGGAACATCCGAATTAACGATTCGCTGTGCCAACCCTTCAACAATAGCCGTTTTACCCACTCCGGGTTCACCGATCAGCACCGGGTTATTCTTGGTACGACGTGCTAAAACCTGAATGGTCCTGCGGATCTCTTCGTCACGGCCGATAACGGGATCCAATTTACCGCTCGCGGCCGATTTTGTAAGATCAATGCCAAATCGTTCAAGCGCTTCGTATTTTGATTCGGGATTTTCATCGCGAACACTCTGTCCACCGCGCACTTTTTGTAAAACCGAAAGAAATTCATCTTTGCCGAGATCATGTGATAACAAGATCTTGGCTACCTCTTTCCTTTCGTACATTGTTAAAAAAAGATGCTCCACACTGACAAATTCGTCCTTGATCTGTTGAGCCTGGTTTTCCGCATCACGTAATAATTTGAGCAATTCATGTCCCATACGAGCCTGTGAAACAGAGCCAATTTGAGGCAAATGGCCCATTGCCTCCTCTGTTGCAGCGACCAGATCATCCAAAGAGCGCCCGCTTATTTTGATCAAACGGGGTATTAATCCCTGATCTTGTGTTAACAGTGCATAAAACAGGTGCAAGGGTAACATTTCTTCCTGACCGTGTTCTTCTGCGATAAATTGAGATTGTTGAATGGCCTCTTTGCTTTTTTCGGTGTATTTATTAATGTTCATTTTTATCTCCTCTATGTTTTTTACTCAATCAATTATATTACAAATTTCATACCAAAATACGCAATTTGTCATATTGTCATGATCGTTTGAGCCATATTGCCAATATGGCATTTTTCAGTGAGTAATTTCTACACATCCGAGAACATGAAATAATTGTTTTTTTACGAATACTCAACTATCTTATATATAACAAATGAAAAATACAATACTACTATTCATCATTTTTCTTCTGACACTTTTTTCTTGCACTAAAAAAGAAGAACATGCCTTTATGGGCTCACGTTCCTGTAAAGATTGCCATGAACGATTTTACGACCTTTGGGAATCTTCCTATCATGGACGGGCCATGATGGATTTTTCGGAAGACTTCTCGAAACGCTATTTATCCCCTTGTGACCAATTCATTTCCGTGGGAGATGATGCATTTCAATACATGATCAAGGGCAAAAAAGGTGTCATGGTCCAGCGCTCAAGCAATAGATCCTACCCCATACGCCATGTGCTGGGCGGAAAGTACGTTTATTATTTCCTGACACCGCTTGATAAAGGGAAACTACAAACACTACCGCTCGGTTATGATGTAAAAAAGAAGGAATGGTTCGATATTACCTCTTCAAGCATTCGCTTTCATCAGGAACTGCCGGACGAAGCATTGCCATGGACAGACCGCCGATATACATTCAATACCGCATGTTTCTCCTGCCATGTCAGTCAATTGACCAGCACATATGATATCAATAACGACAGTTACAAGACCACGTGGCTGGAATCGGGTATTAACTGTGAAACCTGCCACGGACCTGCCGAAGAACACAATCGTATTTTCCTCGAGGCTCAAAAAAACGGGACAACACCCGATTCACTGTATCTTAAAACATTTACTCAATCCCGAGGCTATTCCGCGGATATTGTCAATGCCACTTGTGCCTATTGCCATGCCAAGATGATCACCCTCACGGAAGAATATATCCCCGGTGAAGATTTCTTCCAGCATTTTGATCTTGTAGGTCCCGAACATCATGATTTTTATCCCGACGGTCGCGATCTTGGAGAAAATTATACCTATACCAGCTGGCTGATGTCGCCCTGTGTACAGAACAGCGATATGGACTGTTTACACTGCCACACATCCAGCGGGCGATACAGACAAAAGGATGATCCCAACAGTTCCTGCCTTCCCTGCCATGCCGAACGGGTCGCTCAGGCAACAGAGCATACACATCACAGCCCAACGTCACCGGGCAATCTTTGTATCAATTGCCATATGCCCAAAACAACCTTTGCACGCATGACGCGCTCAGATCACTCCATGCGACCGCCCGTACCGGCCGCCACACGCGCATACGGCTCTCCTAACGCGTGCAACGACTGCCATACGACTCAATCTACAGAATGGGCGGAATCGTTCATCCAAGAGCATTTTTCGGGAGAATTTCAAAAAGAAACCATGATGTGGGCAGATTACCTGGATCAACTGAGAAACGGCAAAACCGAAAACCTGAACGATATCCTTCCCGACATGATCCGGCCTCTGGATGAAGTGACGCTATCGGCGATGATCCGCAGTTTACAAAATATCCGCGATGAACGCGTTATTCCCCTGCTTCTCTATTTTATTACGACCCCTTCTCCCCTTGTTCGTTCATCCGCCGCCACAAGTTTGGGCGACTATTTAAATGAAGCGACAATAAAGGCTCTAAGCAAAGCTACGCAAGACAGCGTTCGCCTTGTCAGGGTACGGGCGGCAGCGGAACTTCTGTCGGTTCCACTAACCACTATACCCCAAGCCTACCATGCTTCGCTGAAAGCGGCCACCAAGGAATATGAGAACAGTTTAAATACATATCCGGATCAAGAAGCGTCTCACTTCAATATGGGGCATTTCCATGAATCGCAACGTAATTTTGCACAAGCTGTAAAAGAATATCAAAGAGCACTGAGCTTACGTCCCGAATTTACGGAAGCATCCATTAATCTTGGTATGCTGTACTATCAGAACGGCCGTGTTGATTCAGCTGTGTTCTATTTTCAAGAAGCGGTACGCCGGGATCCTGAAAATGCCGCTGCAAATTTAAATCTCGGACTGCTTTATGCCGAATTGGGAAATACAAGTGATGGCATTGCGGCATTGTCAACATCCTTTAAGTTGCAAAAAACGGCCGTCGCCGCCAATAATCTTGCCATTCTCTACTCCAATACATATCCCGTTCTGGCGCTTCAATATGCACAAGAAGCTTACGAGCTGGAACCCGATAATACAAAATACGTTTACAACTATGCTTTTTATCTTTTGGATAATTCTGATATTGACGGGGCTGTAAATGTACTTGAAAAAGCCATTCGCGAACAGGTGGTATCATTTGATATTTATTATCTCTTAAGATCTATCTACAAGAACAGTGGCAATGAAACATCTTATCGGGATCTATTGAAGATCATTGAAAAAGACAAAGATCTCACCGAAAGTGAAATAAAGATCCTAAAATAATATTTTTCATATCATAAAAAAAGGGACGGTCGAAACCATCCCCTGTATTTTACGATTTATCAGCTATAAACTTTTCCGAGGCATGAATAGATCTCTTCCAACCTACGCTCTCCGAGCTTCGGTGGACAGGCCGCTTCGTCCTCCTCAGCAAAAGCTTCGAAAGACTTCGGTCGAGCTGACAGTTTTATTTACCCGACCATAAACTCATCGACTTATCAACTCATCGACTTATCAACTCATCGACTTATCAACTCATCGACTTAATTTATCGTTTATATATTCATTAACCGTTTCGGCGATCTTTTGCGCCATTTGTGTCCGAAATTCCGGATCCGCCATTTTGTTCTCATCTTCAGCGTGGCTCATAAAAGCTTGTTCAACCAGCATGGACGGACGCTGTGTCATACGGCACATCATATAATTAAAAGAACCGACCGTACCAAATTCCTCAAGCGGTAATTCCCGCAACTTCTCGTAGCCCAGTTCGGCATAATCACGCCAGAACGGATTATGATAATAAGTGCTGGTACCGGCCACGCGTAAATACCCTCCGCCCGCTGCATTGGCATGAATGGAAATGAAGATATCGGCATCAAGAGAATCGGTGAGAAGCCAACGTTCGCGAAGTTGAGGCGAGGTATCCTCCGGTCTGATCTCTACAACATCATACCCCATTTCTCTTAGAATATCCCTGACTTTTTCCGCTGTATCGCGGTTGACGACTTTTTCTTTTAACCCGGATAGTCCAACGGCACCCCAATTCCATTCACCACCGTGTCCGGCTTCAATTGCTATTTTGATCTCATTGCGAACCGGCGGATATTTGACGGAAAATGAGAGGTATTTTTCGTTTTGTTTAATATCATAACCCCAGATATTATTATCCTTGAGGTTTACAAAAATATCATAGGTCTCCGCGTCATGCTGCTCCCATGAAATATGGTCTATAACCTCCAATCCCTCACGATGTGTCAGCCATGTACTTGACGAATGAACACCATACAGCCTTATTCTAATGCGTTGTTGTTCCGGTTGGGCCAAAACGGTATAGGGTACCGGTTCGCTCCACGGGATTGTTAACAGATCGCGGATCGTATCGGGTTTGACTGACAGATTATAAAGATTAAAGCGCGGACTTGGTGTTCCGGGGGCCAATACCCTGACTTCATTTTCAGGAATATAGCCTACATCGGTCTTACTCAACTGCAATCTATAGGTAGAACCGAATTTTCCGCTGGTCTTAAATCTTACTCCCTGCGGAAATTCCTGCATATAGGGTCCGCCAAGTCTGACTTCACCGAGAGAATAACTGACTTGTGAGAAATCGGCCATACTTTCCACCACCGGAAATTTATACTCATCCTGAATGATCAATGTCACCGGGAGATTGTAAGAATAGTTCTCTCCCCTGATATCTCTTGCAGCAACCTGAAGATAAACGATACTGTTGCTTGCGAACATTTTGCAGGGAACCTCTCCGACATAGCGTTTCCCGTTATAATACAGGGGCAATGGCGAACCGTTTGCATAAAGCAAAATGGTATCCATGTCTTCAGCCAATGAAGACGCAAAGCTTATCCGTAAATAATCGTCCGGTGGTAAGAGTACCGTATCCTGAGGTGTAACCGAATCTAAGATAACGGCATGCTTCGTTGTAGTATCGGGCATATTTCCATAATAGATATCTTCGTAAAATACGGTTTTGTCCCGACTGGTGACCGATCCTCTGACCGTGGTACGTGTTCCAAGGGGATTTAATGCGATCTCTTTGAAAAAAATATGCGTATTGCTATATGCCTCTATCGACTCTCCGTTTATACGGGTATCGCCTTTACTGGCCCTGAAAAGAAATGCAAAACTGGAATCACTGGTCATGAATTCCGGTGCTTTTCGCAATTCAATAAATTGCGCAGGCCGTTGAACTTCATTTTTTGATATGACAATATAATTGTACGGAACTGTCCATTCGCGCGTTTGGAAACTCATTTTTTCCTGCATGCTTTGCAGTTTTAAATATCTCGGCATATCCCGGGTAATGATGGTCAGTTTATCATACTGATCAAGAAAGTGAAAAGCCCCGTCATGCTCGGTAAAAATGATATCGTTCGGAACACGCATATCTGAAAGGTCCAATTCAATTGCCTTGCTTTCCTTATGGGTTCTGGCCATAAATGGCAGATCGGCCTTATCGGTAAAAACGGGTTTACTCTTAAGCGCATCTTCCGCCGAATAGACCAACGATCCTTTTGCACCCTGTTTTAGAATGTAATCATATTGTTTTTTAATATCACTATCGCGATATATCTCTTCATCGCCTCGTAAAGAAGGAATAATGTAATCACGCAATTCAGTTGCCTGATAATACATATTGAAAAGAGAATTGAATGATTTGCTTCTTACATGGATTTGGGGTATCAGTACATCGATCAGTCCTCTATTCAGCCAGTTTATTCCATCCTGAAAATAATAACTGTCAGCCGCGTTCATGCCTTTGAAACTTTTTGACTCATGCATTAAAGCCTGAACTTCGGCTGAGATCGTTAAATAAGGCTTCAATAATTTTACTTCGGTGACAATACCTTCCAGACATGAAGTCACGATATTCCGGGCATAAGACGTAATATCAAGATGTGAAAAATCCTGAATACCTTCATGTTGGCGAATGAACACCTGGGTGTTGATGATTTTATCATTGGGATAATAAAGATGAGTAAAATGGATTCCATCGAGCATATAGTTAGTGACAAGTTCCCGGATCTGTTGTTTTAGATACGATATTACCTGAGGATTTGACGGATCGAAGTAATAGGCCGCATTTTCTGAGATCGGTGTAAACGAATCATCTGCAACGACCCATATCTTTCCATCTCTATTATAAATATGATCCGTTGATTTGGGTCTATTGACCAAACTAAAGGCCGTCAGGACATCAAATTGAGCATATAAGTGCAATCCCTGAAGATGTGCTTCGTTCAAAGCAAATTGCAATGGATCGAACCCCGGATCCAGCTCATTGAACAAGGTGCTCCATGAACCGTTTTGAGTAGGATAAACGCTCTCCCCCGCTTCACGGACCTGAAAATAGACAGCATTGTAATTGTCCTCTTTCGCCCGGGTCATGATGGCGCGTATTGCTTCCTGCTGGGCTTCGACGCCTTGAGCATAGCCCCAATCGCTTGCCAGAACAACCAAACCCTGAAGCGCTGAAACAGCAGACAGAGGGATAGTAAAAACAAACAGCATCAATAATAATGATCCGAATTTGCGTCTAAATGTCATTGCAGTGCTCATCTCTTTCATCATGGTATCACCAACTTTCTTATTTTTATTATAAAAAATATAATTAATCAAACATAAAAATAAAACAGGAGAATACATTATCCTCCTGTTTTTTTGCTGTCGGAGCGACAGGATTTGAACCTGCGACCCCTTGAACCCCATTCAAGTGCGCTACCGGGCTGCGCTACGCTCCGAAAAAGCTGTGTAATTTATATTAATTAAGGTGTTTCTGCAATGATTTATGTAATATTATTTAAAATAGAAGCCCAATATAAACCAGATCACAGTAAATCCAAATAATGAAGGATAAAAAAAGGAACAGCCATCAGTCTACGCTCTGTGAGCCACACCCGACAAATACCTGTTCTCTACAATTCACGTCTTACGTCTTACGTTTCACGTCCTACTCATTCAAAATATCAATAATATCACGAATATTCTTAGAAATCTTCTTTAACAACTCTCTTAATTCGGGATCGCTTTTTGCTTCTTCTTTGTGTTCGGGTTCCGGTTCCAGCTCAATTTCTTCGTTCACTTCAGTTTCCTGAGTTGAAATTTCGATTGTCTGTTCTTCTTCAACGAGCAAGTCCTCGTCATTCAATGTTTCGGATATTTCAATTTCCGGCTCACCCGATTCGTCCTTGATAAGGTCTTCTTCAGGTTCTTCTTCATCTCTGATTTCATCTAAAGGGTAAATGAAGGTTTCTTCGGTCGGTTTTACTATTTCAAATTTGGATTCCGGTTCAGGTACTTCTTCCGGGGGTGTCTCACTTATCGGACTGATCTCTTCTTCGCTTTCAATGATCGATTCATCTTTTTCAATGATCAACTCATTCTCTTCATCGTCGAGTTCCGCTTCGGTTTCGGGTTCGATGGTCTTAACTGCTTTTTTATCAACGGGAGCAGTAGCAGATGCCAACTCGTTTAATTCCTGAAGCTTCCGTTTATACAATCCTTCGGCTTTCAAATCCGAGATCACGTCATTGGCTTCATGGATAGAAAGATGTTTACCATGTACGTAATAATCGATCATTCGCAATATTGCGATATCATCTTTTTTGTAGATCCGATTACCCGCACGGTTCTTTTGGGGCTTTAATTCTTTGAATTCAGATTCCCAGTATCGTATCACCGATTGTTTAATATCCAGCATTTCGCTGATCTCGCTGATAGAATAATATAACTTCTTGATACCCTTATACTTCATGGTAACACCTCTGAAAAATTAATTACTTAAAGATACGGCTATAAGTGCCTAATAATCAAGCATATTATCAACTTATTATAAATAATTTATTTGGACTTACGAAGTCGTTGTTTTAATCTGGAAAACAGGGAAAAAGAATGAAAAAGACCCTCTTTAATGCTCTCAAAAAAGAGGTCAAAAGGGCATCTTCTGATCTTTCGCAAAACACTAAAACGGCTATCAACAACACGATAAACCGCCGAACGGGATATAACGCCGTAACGCGACGGCTCTGTAAAACCGACCAGATTTTTATATCCACACGCTTTTGCTGATGCCACCACGCCGGCATTATAGACGCCGAAAGGGAAACAAAATGTCTCAACATCATCCTCGATCAACGAGGAAATGATCTCTTTTGAATGTTTCATTTCATGCATGACGGAGTCTGGATGCAAGCCTGTCATTGCCCGGTGATTCTCACCATGAGAGGCTATCTCCCACCCTGCAAGGTGCAGGATCTTCAGTTGATCTTCATCCATATGCTTTGAAAATATATTTCCGGGAGTAAAATCCCATGTATTTTTTTTGCCGATATAATTGGTCAGTACAAATATTGTCGCGCTAAAACCCAACTCCTTTAACAAAGGATAAGCATTTTGGAATACACTTTCATAAGCATCATCGAAGGTCAAGACAAAGTAATTGTCCTGAGGATCCGCCAAATACTCCCGCAAGCTTTTACCGACATAGCCTTTTCCGGCAAGAAAACGCATTTGCTTCTCAAAAGTATGAGGATAAAGCATGGTAAAAGACAGTTCCCATTGTCTCGTAACTTTATGATATGCGAGAACAGGATGTTTAAGTGTTTTTTCCATTGGGTTTTAATAATAATGTATGAAATAATGATTCATCAAACAATTCTTGGGATATATCTTGAATATCCTTTGGTCTTACGGCTTCGATTTTTTTAAGCGATTCATCAATACTGACGATCTTATTGTAGCGTACATGCTGCTGGATCATGCGTTCCATTTGGTTGTGCATGCTTTCAAGTCCCATCACCATAGAGCCTTTGCTCTGCGCCTTTACTTTATCCAATTCAAGTTCGCTGATACCGTTATTCTTTAATTTATTAAACTCTTTCCAGATCAATTCTTTCAAGGTATCCACGTGTTTCAGGTCCGTTGCAATATATACACCGAATAAACCCGTACTCTTAAAAGCATCAATAAATGAGTAAATGGTATAAGCAAAGCCGTATTTCTCTCGAATATTATGAAAAAGGCGTGATGTCATACCTGCGCTCAAAATAGAATTCAGAACGGCATATGCGACCCGACGTTTATCATTGTATCCCATAGAACGCCGACCGATAAGTAAGTGGGACTGTGCAATATCCCTGGAAATGACCCGATCTTTTTCAATAGGATCATAAAGGGGAAATTCTTCGCGAGCATGAGTGATGGTTTTATAATCCCCCATCATGGCCTCGACTTTATTTACCACTTTTTGGTGATCCAAAGCCCCTACCGCTACCACAGTTATGCGATATGAGGTATATTGATTGTCAACGAAATCACGAATGGTATTCAAGCTAAAAGAAGAAACGGTATCTTCATTCCCCATGATCGGGTAACCATAAGGATGATCGGGGAACATCTGCTCCATAAAGGAATCGTTAGCAATATCCTGGGGTGTATCCAGTGAATCACGGATCTCTTCGATGACCACATTCTTTTCACGTTCAATTTCATCTTTGGGATAAGTTGAATTAATAACGATATCGCAGAGTACTTCCAGAGTTTTCTCCAACTCTAAATCCAAAACTCGCGCATAATATCCGGTCAATTCACGACTTGTATAAGCATTAACGTGACCACCGCGGGATTCAATATCTTCAACGATATCGTAAGCCGTCCGGGTCTTTGTCTGCTTAAAGGACATATGTTCAAGAAAATGCGCAATACCGTTATTTTTCGGATTCTCATCGCAAGATCCGGCTTGAATAAAAATACCGACCGCAACCGATCGAACTGCGTCAACCGATTGGGTCAGTGTTGTTATTCCATTATTTAAAACGGTTTTATGATAGGGTAATTGCATTAATTCCGTTTGAGATTATCGACGACGATCCCGTGATTGGTTATTGCTTGGCCTTCTGTCAGGACGTGGTTTCCGTTCGGGTTCCACATATCCTTCAGGTGGTTCTGTCGTCCGTTTAATACTCAAGTTCATACGACCCTGACTATCAATTTCGAACAATTTAACCTTGATCGCCTGATTTTCCTGAACAACATCAGTCACGGCATTGGTACGTTCCCAACTCATTTCCGAAATATGGATCAAACCTTCTTTACCGGGCATGAATTCAGCAAATGCACCGAAGTCCATTAAACGTGTAATACGTGCGTCGTAGATCTTACCGACTTCAGGTTCGGCAACAAGTGCTTTAACCCAATCTTCGGCTTCTTTTGCCTTTGCAGCGTCCATGGTAAAGATCCTGACGGTACCGTCCTGTTCGATATCCATTTCAACGCCGGTCGTGGCAACGATCTCTTTGATAACCTTACCGCCCGGTCCTATAACAGCACCGATCTTTTCGGTATCGATCTTAAGCGTGCTCATGCGTGGTGCCCATTTACTGAGCTCTGCACGAGGTGCGTCTAAGCCTTTTTTCATTTCATTCAAGATATGAAGGCGGCCTTCTTTAGCCTGT
>CAZSGO010000035.1:0-11242 GCA_964606395.1 uncultured bacterium | reverse complement strand
CCTCAGCTTATAGCCGAAAGCATGAAAATGAATACCGGGCAATGTATTCCCGTTAGCGCCATTGCACATGAATTTGTAACCTATATTAATAAGTATGGACTTGACCCCGAAAACACACTGCTTTGGATGATAGAAGGAAAATGTGCGTGTAATATTCCATTGTACTCACCCTACATTAAAACCTTGCTCAATGAAAGCGGAGAGGGTGTTGAAAAAGCAAGTATTTATAATGGCACCATCGCAATGTTCGATTTTAGTCCGATCGTATCGGTAAAAACCTATTTTGCTTATATGTTCGGGGGAAATTTAAAAAAGATCGGGTGCATGGTCCGGCCCTATGAGATCGAAAAAGGAAAAACGGATCGTGTTCTTGTCCAATGTAGAAATATTTTAGTAGATGCTTTTCTTGGAAAAATCAAATATCACGATGCTGTTGAAAAAGTCATAAACAAGATCGATGAGATTGAGATCAAAAAAGCATCCCGGCCCAAAGTGGCAATATTTGGTGATCTTTACGTGAGAGACAATGAGATCATGAACCAGGACCTTATCCATTCAATTGAGGATGCCGGGGGTGAAGTGATCATTACTCCCTACCATGATTATGCAAAGATCGCTTACGGTGCATATGAAAAAAAATGGCTTAAGCAGTTGAATTTGTCCGATCTGGTTATTTATCGTTCATTGCTCGCTGCAATGCAATTATTTGAGAATCGCTATCAAAGCCTTTTCAGTAAGTATGTCGGCAAGCCGGTATCCGCAAGAAATCCGGATGCGGCAAAAGAACTTGGACATTTTAATATTCGTATTGAGCAAGACGGCGAAAGCTATGAGAATATTCTAAAAATATTCCGCATTATGAAAGAACATCCGGATATCTCCCTGTTCGTACAAACAAACCCGGCGTTTTGCTGTCCCTCACTAATTACCGAAGCCATGAGCAAGGATATTGAAGAAATAACGGGTGTTCCCGTTCTTACCGTTACATATGATGGAACCGATACGCCTAAAAACGACATCATCATACCCTATTTAAAGTACGCAAAGGTCGGAGATAGCCCCTGATCGGCAATGTGCTATAACGCTCTTTTCTTGACTAAATGATTTCTTTAGGCTATTTTTTAACGAGGTGAACAATATGAAATTAGATGTGATACAATTCAATGAATCCTTTCCGCCGCTGATGGATGGTGTTGCAAATGTGACGCGGAATTATGCGCATTGGATCAAAAAGAAATACGGGCGCTCTTATGTGGTTACTCCGGAGTATCCGGCTTATGTGGATGACGAAATATTTCCCGTTCTGCGATATCCGTCCCTTCCGCTTGCACTGCGAAAACCCTATCGCCTTGGTGTGGGACAACACAATCCCAAACTTTGGAAAAAGCTCAGTACCCTACATGTGGATATTGTTCATGCCCAAAGCCCTTTTAGCTCGGGTAATATTGCGCTACAATATGCCCGTCAAAAAGAAGTGCCTTTGGTTGCAACCTTTCACTCAAAATTTTATGATGATTTTAAAGAGGCCACTCGTTCCGATGCTATCTCTTGGTTAATGACGCATTTGGTCGTGGATTTCTTTAGTTATGCCGACGCCGTTTGGGCGGTAAACGAAAGCACCCGGGAGACACTCTTGTCCTATGGCTACAAGGGCGCGGTTGATGTCGTTCCGAACGGAGCGGATTTTACCATGCCGGCAAACTTTGAGATGATGATCAAAGATGTTGAAAAAAAATATGCCCTTGACCCCAATGACCTTGTGTTTCTCTTTGTGGGCCAAATGATCAAACAAAAAAATATTTCAATGATCATCGATTCCCTGAATTTATTGAAAAAAGCCGGGTGTGCGTTTAAAATGATCTTTGTGGGAGAGGGAAAATCCCGGGAAGATTTTGAAATACAGGTCAAACAATTCAAGCTGGAAAATCAAGTCAATTTCCTGGGGAAAATCCTGGACCGGGATATTCTAAAAAGTATTTTCGCTCGTGCCGATCTCTTTATTTTTCCATCAATTTATGACAACGCCCCTGTTGTTACGCGTGAGGCGGCGGCTGTTGGCACAGCTTCTCTCATTGTAAAGGGGAGCAATGCTTCCGAAGGTGTTATCCATGGTAAAAACGGTTATCTCTGTGAAAATTCTGCAGAAAGCGTCAGTCAGGCAATATTAAAGATCGTTTCTGATCGTGAGGCTCTGGCCAAAGCAGGACTAAATGCTCAGAAAACGATTTTCCGTTCTTGGGAAAGTATTGTCGATGATGTCGTGGTTCCCAAATACCTCGATATCATCGAAAAATATAAAAACAACCACTAAGCAATGGAGCTAAAATGAAATTTGTAAAAATCAGCTCGGCCATTATTGGTATGTTAATGATCGCTCAATGGGTGTTCTTTATTGTTACAGGAAATGTTCCGGAATTTAAAACAACTCCAATCAGCATCGGCTTTCATATTTCTATTGAAATTATGACCGCAATGTTGCTTTTGTTTTCTTCTCTTATTTGCAAGAAACGGGTTGTTAGAGAAACTTTGCTTTTATACGGGCAGGGTATGTTGGGATATACGGTCGTTAATTCGGCGGGATATTTTGCGCAATCCGGACAATGGGGTTTCTTGGCAATGTTCGCCATTCTGCTGGCAATATCTATTTATAATGCCATTCTCCTGTTTAAACAAAGAGAACATTAAGTAAAAGAAAAAACGGCAGTTTATCGTTTATAAACGGGAACTCCGTTTTCATTGCCTGTTCTTTTAAAGCCCATTGCGTTCAAATATTTTTGATGGATCTCTGTTGGATCCTTAATAACAAATTGCTTTTTATCGTCGATACCTATTCGCTTGAGCCCTTCATGATAAAAATATTTTCCCGTTTTCATGTCGCGATACTCCGGGATGGTATAATCCAACTCCACCAAGAGTTCATTATCCGAAATGGGTGAAAAAAGAACAAGTCCAACCGGACGACAATCTCTCAAACAAAAATAAGCCTTATATTCCGAATCCTTATTAAACTCAAATACCGGGAAATACTTAGCTATATCCTCTTTGTAGAAATCAAGAAATTGATGTGTAAAAATAGAATTGTTAATGTTGATCTCAAGCAGATCAAAATATTCTTTATGGCGACTCATGACAATTAAATAATAGATATCAACGATCGCGACAAAGCCATTCAGTATGCAAACGGGCCATGCGCCGATCAGAGCGCCATAAATTGAAAATGTCCCGGCACCGAACAAATTCCACCAGCGCAAGCGATGTATGTTTTTCATTGTTAGTGATACGGCCGTTACAATAGAAGCCACATATCCAATGATTTCAAAGACCAAATTGTCCATTTTCTTCCACCTTATTTTTTCTCATATTCTTCAGCATACGTGCTTAATAGTATGTTGTTGTTTTTTACACTTTTTCTAAAAGATTTCGAACGTAAAACTTTAAACTCGGCTTCTCTGTGTTCGCTCATATTCTTTGGGCCCGAAGGATTCATATCAATTAATGCATCCATTTCCGGTCCGGTTTTCCCAATATGGCATACCAGCAAATTCACCCCTTCTTTATCCATATTTTCCAATTGTTCAACAATGGCCGCTTTTTTCTTTTTGGGTTCCTGGGAGTACATCCCGCCCATGCGATAATCGGAAACAAATTCTGAGAAGATAAGTCCATATTCATCAGCAAGCTTAACCACAACATTATGAATGTCTTCTCTCGTATCAAGCGTCGACATGTGTGTGTCACAGTATTTAATATTCAGCCCGCTTCTCAAAGCCCTTTCAATTTGAGCCCTTATTTCAATCTCGATTTCAACCAGAGATGGGTTTGCAGAATAACTTAGGTCTTTTCTGGGATAGAAATAGCCGTTCTCATCAACAAGCGTGGAAACATCATCCGTTACTGAACAGGGACCCCAGCGATAATTGCTCCATTCGCTATTCAACGTAAGATGAATTCCAAAACACACATTATCATATTCTTTTAATATGTCAACGGCTTCTTGATACCATGGACAAACGAACATGATAGAATAATTAAGTGGAATACCCGTTTCCGCCAATTCTTTTGCCGCCACATTAACAGCATGGCACATACCGATATCATCGCATCTTACCATTAGGGTCGTCATGTCTTTTTGCGCAAAAAGGCCATAAGCAGTGAATAATATCATAATTATTATAACTGTTTTTTTCATAACCTCTCCCCATTAATATTTTTTAAACATTTCAACACTTCGATATTTCAACATCTTACAGTTGATATTTTTTCTTCAAACTGTCATAAACCGGAGCGTCAAGAAATACCGTAAATAATATTTTATCATCAACAAAGCGACTTTCTAATATTTCCCCGAATTTGTGAAGGTCGGCAATAAGTTTACCCTCATGCGGTTCCACATAAAAATGATGCACGTAGGAGCTCTCATCAATTCGATTACGAATTGCTGTGACCAGCTTATCAAGTCCAATACCTCTTTCTGCAGAGATACAAAACGATTCGGGGTAGGTGCGTTTAACATATTTAATGTGTTCTGAACTTTCCAGAACATCTGTTTTGTTAAAAACGGTGATAAATCTTTTTTCGGGAATATCAAATTCTTTAAGAACTTCGTCAATTATCAACATGTGTTCTTTAAAATTGGGGTCTGAAATATCAATAACCTTCAGGAGCAGATCTGCAGTTTCAACTTCTTTTAGGGTCGAGCGAAATGATGCTACAAGCTGGTGAGGTAATTTTTGAATGAAGCCAACGGTATCGCTGAGATAAATTGTATGAGCTTTATCCAATTGAACCCGGCGAACCGTGGTGTCCAATGTTTTAAAAAGCTGATCTTCCACCTCAACACTGGGTCCCGCAAAATGGTTCATTAAGGTTGATTTGCCGGCATTGGTATATCCAACAAGCGATACGTTAAATCTCTTTGAGCGCGATTTGCGTTTTGTATCCAATTGAACTGATATTTTCTTCAGATCAAGTTTTAATTTTTTTATGCGATCTCTAAGTAATCGTCTATCAATTTCGATCTGTGTTTCACCGGGTCCTCCGCGCATCCCAATACCGCCGGCCTGTCGCTCAAGGTGAGTCCATTGTTTTGTAAGTCGTGGCAATAAATACTCGGCTTCGGCCAGCATAACTTGTGTTTTAGCTTCGCGCGTTCTGGCATGAAGAGTAAATATATCAAGGATCAATGCAGATCGATCAATGATCTTGATGCCCTCTAATTCTTGTTCAATGATCTTTTGTTGTGACGGTGTTAATTCATCATCAAAAATGACAAGATCTGCATCCTGTTCTTCCGCCAGCATTTTTAATGTATTCAATTTACCCGAGCCCAGGTAATGTTGGGGGTGTATCTTATCGCGAACCTGGATCATTGTATCAACGATCACGGCGCCCGCTGTTTCCGCAAGTCGCCCCAATTCTTCTATGGCATGCTCGGTGTGTTCGGTTTTTCCCGGTAATGACACGGCACAAAGAATTGCGCGTTCCGGTTCTTTTTTTATCATGTGTCCCATCTATTTCGTCCGTTCTCCTTTTTGCAATAATGCCATTTCAAAAATAATAAAGAGCAAGGCTAGAATATAAAATATTGTTTGTGAATTCCTACCCTTGATTTGTTCTTCGATATTGGAAATCGTTTTTTCGTCCCATTCCAACATTGTAATATTATTGTCTTTTAATTCTGTCTGAACACACTCGTTTTCCGGGATGTTCACAGCAACAACCGTTTTGCTGTTAGCGCTTTCTATTGAGTAAAATCCGGGGGTCATCGTATTCTTAAATTCTCCATTAATCTGATGTTGCTCTCCGGTTGGAGTGATCACTTTGGAAAAAAGTTCTTTGATCGGAATTGTTTCACCTGTTTCATATGATAATTCCTGAACATCAAGCACTTTCTCTATAAGCCTGCTGATCACGCGGGTAAAGTACGGCGATAGCCCCATTTCATTCCATTCAAAATGAAAAGGGGAAAGCAGCAAGTATATGTTGTTTTCAACTTCCGTGAGTAAGGGGTCGCCTGTAGCCAGCTCCCAAATGATCTGTTTATATTCCTTGGAGCTTTGATAATATTGCTTTATAAGGAGGTCTTCATTAAGCGCTATTCCGGGAATATTTTCGACCCTGAAAAACGCGTTTTCATTTTTCACTTGCCTAAGATCTCCCGAAATGGCCTCCCAGCCGGTGGGGTAAGTAATGTTGCTTCCACATGTAACAAGCAATGGATTATCGTGTGCATAAGTCATGATCTCTTTCATCATGGCGGGGTTTAACGCGTATAAATTTGAAAACCAGATCATATCAAAATCGTTAAGATCAACAGAGGTAAGCTTTTGTGGAGTGATCACGGTTAGCGCAATTTGTTCCATTGCCCGTAGTGCTTTTATGTGATAACCGCTTTCGGTATTGTCATTAACGCAAAGAATTTTTATTTGCACTTTGTTCTTTATGACAAGATAACGGGTATTATCTTCGGGATATTCATCATCGGGACAAGTTACAATACAGGGAATATTATCATTATCGGGAACGCTAAAGTAAAAATATCCGTATCCGTCTTTGTTTATAGCCGCACGTCCAACCTGCGTCCCGTTTAAATTTATATATACGGCCGGTGAGATCAGGGTTTGATCATTTTGTGAAAGATGAATTTCAAGTTTTTTCATGTCATTTGGATTATCGTTCTCTTCTATCAGATGAAGTTTGGATATGGCCAAATTTTCTTTGTTTTTCTTAAGCGACAAGCCATGGAATTTTTTGCTTTGCGATCCGATAATTTCGATTATCTCTTTGTTTTGCTCGTTTTGCTGAAAATCGCTAAATAATATTATATTGGGTGCTATACGTTTGTTTGTTTCAATATTCTCGCTCAGTTCCGTCCCCAAACTGTCAGAGATCGTTCTTTCATTGTAAGTGATAATATCCCAGCGGGGAAAGTTCTCGATCAGGGATTTTTCAATGTTTAGAAAGTTTTTGTCAATGCGCGTGCTGTAACTTTTGTCAATAACCAATATCCCCGGTTCAAGATATCCGCTGCCTTTTGAAATGAAGGGTTGAGCTAAGGCCAATACCAGCATACCGATCCACAGTGCTCTCGAAAGAAGGATCAACCATTGCCGCAATTGAAGCTTTTGCAAAGAATCTTGTTCTATCTCTCTTAAAAATTTAAGAGAACTGAATGACAGTGTTTGGTGTTTTCTTTCACCAAGGAGATGTATGATGAAGGGGATACCTATCAACACACCCAAAGCCAATAATAAAGGTTGTAAAAAGATCACTTGAAAACTTATTTATATTTTGATTCTATCTTGGTGCCTCTGAAATAATGAGACAAGATATCTTTATATGTCCTGCCGGCGTTTGCTTGTGCAATCGCGCCGGTTTGACACATGCCAACGCCATGCCCCCAGCCGGCTCCCGTAATAATAAACGACACCGGATTCGCTACCGGGCCTATCTTGTCCACGACAAAACAAGAACTTTTTAATGGGGAGTCCCAAAGCATGCGAATATCCAATTCACCCTTTAGACGACAATGCCCCTTGGTCCCTATAAATAGTATATCATATATACGTCCCGATACGCCGCGTTCGAGAGGTACGATATCGTAGATCGTGCCCACATCTTCAACTTTCTCGGCAACGATCTTGCTTAATTCAATCGGAGATATACTACGAGACCAGCGAAAATGATCTTTGCTCCATTCCGGAGTAAGGTCGGTTGGCTTACACCACGAATCCGGTTCGCTGTTTATCCAGGCTCTTATATCATCCGCCTGGGTCAGATCAAGACCTATCTCGCCATCCATATCGGGATGTCCGCTCCATTGTTCTGCATGTCCCGAACGATCGGGCCAAACGTTTTCAATGTTTTCAGAATGTCCGCCACAGTTTGATGCATAGTATGCGCTGATAACGGTATCATTAACGATCAGCACCTCTCCTCGCGTATCCGAAACGGCTTTTTTTACAGCGTCGTTCGCTTTGCCGATGCCACTATAAACCTGGCAATATATATCAGCGGTCAATATGTGGTGTTCACCGGCATATTTCCCCGTCTCCAACCCGACAACAGCCTCCGAGCGCGCGCAGATAGTCTGAGCCTTTAGTGCTTCCAGCGGAGCATTGATCCCTATTTCTGAAGGAACGACACCCAAAAGATAGGTTTCAATATCCAAGACAGAGATCACATCGATCATGTTGTTCTGGTTAATATAAAATTCAAGATCACCCTTGTATATGCGATCTTCTTTTCCCTCCCAAAACCAGCCAATACCGAAAGGAACATCTTTTATGCCTAAATTTTTGTTTTTATCGGTGTTTTTAATTTCTAAAGATGAGCCTTGGATAAGGGTTCTTCCTTTATCGTCGATCAGCTTCAGAGTATCTTCCAGGAAAGCGATCGAGAAGACCCTTTCACCTCGAAGAATGATCCTGCTCTCATCTTGATTGTAAACATAGATCTTGGATTCACTGCTTAAATTGATCTTATCTTCCGTATACATAATTCGGACTCGAACCATGAGGTCGTCGGCGGTTAAAGCAGTAAGATTGACAAGAAGTAAAACAACAATTAATAGCACAGATCTTTTTTTCATCATAAAACCTTATTTTTATAGCCGAATCTAATAATAAAAGGCGGCTTATGAAATAAAATATATCTCACAGATAAGTATGTGGCACGAGTAATAAAGGGTAAAATTAAAATCTTTTTACGTACCCGTGGCAATAGGGTTGACTTCCTTTGCGGAAATAATAATCCTGATGATATTCCTCGGCTTTATAAAACTTTGCAGCCGGAAGCAGTTTGGTTGCAACCTTGTAACCCTTATCTTTAAGTTGGGCGATCAGTTTTTTACTGACTGCTTCTTGCTCTTTGTCGCTATAAAAAATGGCTGAACGGTATTGTTTGCCGATATCGGGACCCTGTCCGTTTTTTTGAGTGGGATCGTGTATCTCGAAAAACGTCTTTGCCAGTGTTTCAAAATCAACGATCGTCGGATCGTAGCTTATTTCAACGGCCTCATAATGACCTGTATTATTATAGGAAACATCCTGATAAGAAGGATCTTCGGTGCGACCTCCGGTATAGCCCGATACAACGCTTTTTACTCCGTCTATCTTTTGCATATAGTATTCAACACCCCAAAAACAGCCCCCGGCGAAAACCGCTTTTTCTTCAAGATCTAATTTTCCGGGTATAAAATCCATTGATATGGAATTCACGCAGTGGCGAGTGTCTTTCTCGGTGAATTTTTCACCCAGGAATACGTGTCCCAAGTGTGCCTTGCAATTGGCGCAAACGATCTCTGTTCTGCGGCCATCGGCATCGGGAATGCGTAATACCGCCCCCTTGATCTCATCATCAAAACTGGGCCATCCGCAACCCGAGTCAAATTTATCCGCCGAATAATATAGGGCTGCGCCACATTGTCTACAGGTAAAGGTTCCTTCGCGTTTTTCATTCAAAAGATCTCCGCTAAAAGGGGCCTCCGTGCCTTTGTGGACAATAACACGTTCTTCTTCTTTGCTTAGTGTATTTAATTTATTGTTTGGCATAACTTCTCCCTTAATGGATGTAAACAAGATAAGAATAATAAAAACCTTAAAAAGTATACTTTTATTTATTGTGTTTGGAAATTTCATAAAAGCCTCCCGTTTTGACTTAAACGACCGCGCTTTTGATTGTTCCAATGAAAAAAAAGAGGTTTAGCGGAAATATTTATCCAAGATTGTCAGAATATCTTTACGCTGAATGGGTTTTGCCAGATATGCGTCAAATCCCTCATGCAGGATTTTCTCCCGTTCATCATCAAGTGCGTAAGCTGTTTGTGCAATTATTGGAAGATCGGGGCGTATTGTCTTTATTTTTTTTGTAGCCATGCGGCCATCCATCTCTGGCATTTTAATATCCATAAACACAATATTTATATCGGGATCACTTTCGCAGATATCAAAAGCCTCTGTTCCCGTTTTTGCATATAATATTTCTGCAGATTCATCACGAAGGATCTCTTTTAAGTATTCAAAACTGATCCTATCGTCTTCTGCAATTAATATTTTTTTCTCTTTCATTAAAACCCAATATCCTCTCTCGCATTATATTAAGACGACATTACGTTAATTGTTCTTTCAATAGAATATATAAAACATCTTTGCTTATAAAAACAGATTTATTCATGCTTGTTTGTGCTAAATATATTATCGGGCATTCTCTTTGTTCTCATATGAAAAAAACTTATATTTATAAGCTATGTAATGAAAGGAAATCATGCGCGCAGCTGTTTTTAATCACTCATATGAGCCCTTGTCTATTCAAGACGTCCCCATGCCGGCCGTTGGGGCTCATGATGTAAAGGTCAAGATCCATACTTGTTCTATCTGTCATACGGACATGCAGTTTATCGACCAAGGTATGGCCCCGAACATGAAACCGCCCATAATTCTTGGTCATGAGATCGCCGGAGTCATTGAAGAAATCGGTTCTGAAGTTAAAAAATTCAAAGCGGGGGATCGGGTTATTTTGCCCGCAACTATTACGTGCAACAACTGTCTTGCCTGTAAATCGTGGAATGAAACTCATTGTGAAAATATCAAAAGGATCGGTATTGATTGCAATGGTGGATTTGCCGAATATATTGTCGTCCCCGATTTTCACCCTTATCGACTTCCATATGAATACAGTTTTGAGGCCGGAAGTTTGATCTCTAATGTTTTGGTGGGTGCTTATCATGTGGTATTTGACCGTATTAATATTCGCGCCGGTGAAAAAGTAGTCATTTTTGGAAGCGGTGGGTTTGGTTTAAGTATTTTACAAATGGCCAAGCTTCGTGATGCCCAAGTTACAATGGTGGATATTTTTGACTGGAAACTCAAAGAAGCCAAAAAACTTGGCGCTGACCACATACTGAACTCCAATAAGGTTGATATTTGCGAGGACGCCGTGATCGAAACAGTCGGGGGAAAACCGGATATTGTTATTGAGACCATTGGCGCACCCAGAACACTTCTTCAATCAATGAATGCATTAAAAAAGGGTGGCCGCTTAGTTCTTTGTGGCCTAACCGACAACGCCTTACCTTTTCTTATCGGACGTATCATCGGAAATGAAATTTCTCTCATTGGGGCAGCCGGGGCACCACGCCGAAAGATCCCGGAGATCATTCATCTTTTGGAAGACGGTAAAATTTCTTTTGAAAATATGGTAACAAAACGATTTGACCTGGAACATATTAATGATGCGATCAATA
>CAZSGO010000034.1:0-11302 GCA_964606395.1 uncultured bacterium | reverse complement strand
AAAATCTGATCAGTGCCGGTGCCCATTTTGGTCATTTGACCAGCAAATGGAATCCAAAAATGAAAAAATATGTGTTCATGGAAAAGAACGGTATTCATGTCATTGATCTTGAACAAACATTAACGGCGCTTGAAAAAGCATCTAAATATTTGAGTGATATTGTACGTAACGGAGGCGAAGTCCTTTTCGTGGGTACAAAGAAACAAGCCAAGAACGTTTTGGAAGATGAAGCCATCCGTTGTGGAGCTCATTATATCACCGAACGTTGGTTGGGTGGGGCATTGACCAATTTCCAAACCATTCGTCGTTCTATACGCCGCCTGGAACAATTACAGCGCGAAAGCGAGAACGAAGACGCTTGGAAAAACTTGACCAAAAAAGAAGTTCTGGGTCTTATGCGCGAACGCGAAAAACTTGAATTGCTTCATCGCGGAATTCAAAATATGCGTCGATTACCCGATGTGGTCTTTGTGGTTGATACCATTGAAGAAAAGATCGCGGTACACGAAGCTCGCAAACTTGATATCCCCGTTATTGGTATTCTTGATACCAATGGTGATCCTGATGCAGTTGATATTCCTATCCCTGCAAATGATGACTCTATTCGTGCCATCCACTTGATCACAAAAACACTTGCGGACACGATCATGGAAGCAAAACGCGGCAGCAAGAAACAACAAAAAGATATGCCTGCTGAAAAAGAAGCAAAAGAAGTTAAAAAAGAAGAAAAGAAGTAACGAGGAAAATAAATGCAAATCACTGCAGCAATCGTAAAAGAATTACGAGATAAAACAGGCGCCGGAATGATGGACTGTAAAAAAGCCCTCACCGAAACTAACGGCGACATAGATAAAGCAATTGATACACTTCGTGCAAGAGGCATCGCCAAAGCAGAAAAAAAAGCCGGGCGTACCGCAAAAGAAGGTATCATCTATTCTTATATTCATCCAACAGGTCATAATCTTGGTGTTATGGTTGAGGTTAATTGTGAAACGGATTTTGTTGCTGCCACTGACGCTTTTGTAGCTTTTGCAAAAGATATCGCTATGCAGATCGCTGCTATGGCTCCCATCGCCGTTAAACGCGAAGAGATCTCTGCAGAAATTGTTGAGCGTGAAAAAGCAGTTTACAAAGAACAAGTTCTCAATGAAGGTAAGCCCGAACATATCGCTGACCGCATTATTACCGGTAAATTGGATAAATTCTTTAAAGAAAATGTTCTTCTAGAACAAGAATTCTTTAAAGATACCGATAAAACAGTAGAAACTTACTTAAAGGAAACTATCGGCACGTTAGGAGAAAACATTGCCATCGCTCGTTTTGCCCGCTTTAAAGTCGGCGAAGCAGCTGTAAGCAATGATTCTGAAGAATGAAGAGCAACGTGCTGGATGTGCTTACTCAATGAGTTATCATAGAATCCTGCTAAAATTAAGTGGTGAAGTACTTGGCGGCGTCAAAGGACACGGAATAGATCCTGACGCCGCTTCTTATTTTTCCCAAGAAATTAAACAAATTCACGATAAAAATGTCCAGATCGGTATTGTGATCGGTGGGGGTAATATTTTTCGCGGTGCGAAGAATATCACAAGCATTGATCGCGTGACGGGTGACCATATGGGAATGCTGGCGACGGTGATCAATGCCCTCGCTTTACGCGATACCTTTGAAAAAGCCGGCATGAAAAGCCTGGTGATGGTCCCTCAGAACATTAGCGGTCTAACTCTATCCTTTGAACGGCTTAAGGCTCTTGAGCTGCTTCAGCAGGGTGTGATCGTTATTTTTGCAGGTGGAACGGGAAATCCCTATTTTACTACGGATTCTGCCGCTGCATTGCGTGCTTCTGAGATCGGAGCTGATGTTTTGCTAAAGGGTACAAAAGTGGATGGTGTCTATTCCGCCGATCCGGTTGAAGATCCGACAGCAACACGTTATGATACGATTTCGTATGATGAGGCTATTGATAAAAAATTACGGATCATGGATATGAGTGCCATGGCACTTTGTCGTGACAATGTGATGCCGATCAAAGTATTTGATTTTACAAAAGCCGGAGAATTGCTCCGCGTGGTTTCCGGACAACCTGTCGGAACCCTGATCACTGAATAAAATAAGGAGTTTGGCCATGATGAATGAAGTATATTCATACTGTGAAGAACATATGGGGAAATCCCTCACTCACCTTGATCATGAATTTAACAGTTTACGTACCGGACGTGCTACACCGTCACTTCTTGAGGGAATAAAAGTCGATTATTATGGATCACAAACACCCCTAAACCAATGTGCAACCATCAGCGTTCCGGAAGCGCGCCTTTTAGTTATTCAACCTTGGGATAAATCCTTACTGGCTCCTGCAGAAAAAGCCATTCAGGCAGCAAATTTAGGCTTGAATCCCATTAATGATGGCTCTATTATTCGCGTGCCTATTCCGGCAATGACCGATGATCGTCGCCAGGAGCTCGTCAAGATCGTTCACCAAATGGCTGAAGAAGGACGTATTGCCGTCCGAAGTGTCCGTCGTGAAGCGAATGATCGGATAAAAAAATTAGAAAAAGACAAAGATATCTCTGAGGACAATGCTAAAGATGCACATACCGAGATCCAGAAGATCACAGATAAGTACATCGAAAAGATCAATGATGCTCAGGGTGTAAAAGAGAAATCTATCTTAGACGAATAAGGACGTAAAACGTGAGACGTGAGACGTGAGACGTGAGTGAAAAAAATAAAAGGAACGGTTTCAACTGTTCCTTTTTTAGATCATATATAAAAAGCCGTCAATTGACGGCTTTTTATTTTATTTTCAATTAATCGTTAGAAATGATACCGGAAAGTTAAACTTGCATCACCAAGATCACCGGTCCAGCTACTGAGTAGATTTATAGCCGGTTTCCAATCAGTAGAAACTGAAAGTGGGAAATTGATAAGATTGGAAAAATCATATTCAAATCCGATCACTCCGTCAACACCTAAGTTCAAAGCACCAATGCTAACATGAGCACCAAAACCCCAATACCAGCTAAATCCTTCCAATTCGCCAATTTTTAAAGGTTTATGAAACTCATAAAGTCCGGTTACAGTGAGTAAGCTTGTTGAAATACCGATATTGGCTTCAAGCATTTTACCTTCATTCATCGGGAATCTTGCCGATACGCCAAATGGCCAGCCGGTTCTTAGTCCCAAATCCATGTTTTTGGTATCAAGCTTCTCTTGAGCGAATGCAAAAGAGACAGTAAGTAATACGATCATGATAACCACTAAAAGCTTTTTCATTCTTTCTCCTTTTCCTGCGTTTATGTTAAAAACATTTTAGATAAGAAACAGCAAGTGCTTAGTGTGTTTTAAGTGCATTGTTGATTCATTATCCAGCTAGAATATAAAGTGCATTTTTTAAAAGTCAAAAAAAAATCTTGAACTAAAATTATTTGAAATAATAAAAAAGGGTTGTCGAATGACAACCCTTTTAGATATAAACAATTTAATTACATTGCTTTAGAATGCATAGCGAACTGATAAAGCAATATCAGCAAATGACCCGGCCCAACCACCTAAAATATCTAAACCAGGCTTATAATCTAAAGAAACTGTTAATGGGAAATTTACCAGAGGTTCAAGATCGTATTCAACGCCGGCAATAGCATCAATACCTAAAGCCAGATCAGTACGAGCAACCCAGGAACCTAATGAATAGTATCCAACATGAACACCACCACCGAAGAACCATGTTAAACCTTCAATTTCTCCAATTTCCAAAGGTTTGTGCCATTGGTACATCCCGGTAAGTATAACACCGGAACTACGCATTGTAATTAAAGCTTCGATAGCGTTGTCTTCCATAAAGTAACGGCCGGTAACACCATAACGGACACCGCCGCGTAAACCGGCATCCATTTTACTAGCATCTTCAATTGCGAATGCAAAGGATGCTGCAAGAACCAAGATCATCATAACAACTAGAAGTTTTTTCATTCCTTCTCCCTTTTCGTGTTTAGTTAATATCAAGTTTGAACATAATAAAAAATAATTACAACATATTATTATTTTAAGTACTATTTATTGCATATCCAATCAAAATATATAGATCATTTGGGTAAAAGTCATTAATTAATTTTAATTATTAAATTATGATATACTTAAAATAAAAAAGAGCCGCATAGTGCAGCTCTTTTTGATTGAACTATATTAAAGTATTGTTAGAATGCATATCGGATAGATAAAGCAACGCCGCCCCAATTGGTTGCCCAATAACCGAAAATATCATAAGCAGGTTTGTAATCAAGTGATAATAGCAAGGGGAAATCAATCAATGATCCCATGTTGTATTGAACGCCGATAATCGCATCAAGACCTAAAGCAAGATCACGACTTACCCAAGTGCTTCCGTTCCAAGTGGCTGAAGCGCCTTTCCAGTTGCCCATATGGATACCGCCGCCAAAGTACCATGAAAGATCTTCAACATCAGCAATTTGTTTGTGAATTTGATACATGCCCGTAAAAATAACACCGTTAAAGCCGGGTGTGCTAACGAGAGCTTCAACTTTTGAAGTTTCGTTCAATGAATAACGAGCGCTAATTCCACCAAAATTGTTCATAATGCCAAGGCGTAGACCGGCATCGAATTTTGAATCTTGGGCAACGGCAAAGCTTGTAAGTGTGAGGGTGATCAATATGATCGCAAGAATTTTCTTCATCGGGTTCTCCTTAAATAGTTAGTGTTGTAATATCAAGTTAATTGCAATATCATGATGAAAAGTAATATACGGTATCAAATAACGCAGCAAATATATTGTTAAAATTCCTCAAATGAAATGTGTTTTTTATTTTGTTGACATTCCATGAATAGATAACTAAAAAGGTAGTATTTAAAGCTTCTATTTATTACTTTTCGGGTAAATAAAAATGGATGATGAATGAAAAAAATATTATTACTATTCTTGATTATATCGACCGCAATAGCGGCTATTCCTGATGGTTATTATGATAATGCTTCGGGGCTTTCTGGTACTGCTTTAAAAAGTGCGTTGCATAACATTATTGATGATCATACCGAAAAATCTTATGATTATTTAAAAACAGCATTACCGCAAACTGATGAGGATCCAAATAATAGCTCCAATTTGATCCTAATATATACCGGAAGATCACTTTCAAAAAGCACATGGTATCCCGAATGGAATCGTGAACATGTTTGGGCAAAATCGCATGGAGATTTCGGGGATAATCCACCCTGTGGAACTGATTTGCATCATATGAGACCATCAGATGTCAGTGTTAACAGCGATCGAGGGAATAAAGATTTTGATAATGGCGGTACACAACATAGCGAAGCGACCGGATGCTATTATGACAGCGATTCATGGGAACCACGTGATGCAGTGAAGGGTGATATTGCACGATCTATGTTCTATATGGCAACCCGATATGAAGGTGACAGTGGTGAACCGGATTTAGAATTAGTTGATTATACACCAACAAGTGGTCCGAATTTCGGAAAATTATCAACTTTATTGGCTTGGCACATTCAGGATCCTGTTGATGATTGGGAAAGAAGACGAAATGATAAAATCTATAGCGATTACCAGCATAATCGCAATCCCTTTATCGATCATCCCGAATATGTGTCCTATATCTGGGGAGACGCAACACCGAATGAATTAAATGCTCCGGTTGCCGGATCTGCTACGAATATCGATTCAACTTCCTTTACTGCAAATTGGTCAGCAGTAACATCTGCCACGGGTTATAAATTATATGTTTCAGATAATTCCGGTTTTACATCCTATTTATCTCAATATGGTCCGAAATTACTCACAGCTACATCGGGATCGGTCACAGGACTAAGTCCCGAAACAGATTATTATTATAAGCTCAAAGCTTTTGACGCTAATAGCGAGAGTGATTTTTCTAATGTGATCAATGTAACGACACTTGAAGGGGGCGGGACCGTTGTTGACCCTCCCGATACGGGTGGAACACAAATTGAGACATTTGCAAACTTTCCCGAGACCACTTCGTCTTATAATGATGGGTCTTTTACCGGACAGGATGGAAGTACCTGGAGTTACGATCAATGTCGTGGAGATATTCAGATCACCGGCGAAACACCTTGTCTCGGAAAAGGACAAACACCCGAAGCTTCCATCACATCCGGAACCATCAGTGGTGGAATGGCAACCTTGAGCTTTCAGTACAAACAGGCATTTTCAACAGATGTAAATCTGGATGTTTATGTAAACGACAACAAGGTCACAACTGTTACATCCTCCAATGAAACCGGCAGTGTTAAAGAAAGTGGACTGATCAATGTGAATGTGAATGATGATATCGTTCTAAAATTTGTACAACAATCTTCCGAATCGGGTCAGGTTGCCATTGATAATGTTACTTGGACATCATATCCGGTTTCCGTTTTACCTGTTGTTCCCGAGTCTTTCGCAATTGGACATGCTTATCCCAATCCTTTTAATCCAAGATGCACATTACCTTTGACATTAACTTCTGATCTCTTTATGGAGATCTCTTTGCTTGACGTTCTTGGAAATGAAAAACAAACACTTTATAAGGGTATGCTGTCCGCAGGCAGACATCATATTGAAATTGACGGGTCGGATCTTTCTACCGGACTCTATTTTGTGCTAATAAAACATCAGGATCAAAGTGACTTGCGGAAAATACTTTTAATAAAATAAAGCGTTGAAATAAGATCTAATAAAATGTAATTTTTTCGATAAAATAATATGAAAGGATGAAGATCATGCCCTCAGTGAACATTACTCTACCGGACGGATCGGTCAAACAATTTGACCAAGGCGTAAGCCCGATGGATATTGCCTTATCCATCAGTGAAGGCCTAGCTCGCAATTGCGTTGTTGCCGAGGTCAACCACCGTCTGACAGATATGAGTCACAAAATTGAGGAAGATGCTGAAGTTCGTCTGATCACATGGAAAGACAGCGAAGCTCATGATGTTCTTTTACATAGTACGGCCCATGTGATGGCACAAGCCGTGCAGCGACTTTTTCCTGAAGTAAAGGTTACCATAGGACCTGCCATCGAAAATCGTTTTTACTATGATTTCGATACGGAAAAACCGTTTACGGAAGACGATGTTGTTAAGATCGAAGCAGAAATGAAAAAGATCATTAAGGAAAATCTTCCGGTCACACGCAGTGAAATATCAAGAAATGATGCTATTAAACTTTTCGATAAAATGGGTGAAACATATAAAGTTGAGATCATATCGGAGATTCCCGAAGACGAGATCTTAAGCTTATATTCACAGGGCGATTTTACCGATCTTTGCCGTGGGCCGCACATCCCATCAACCGGAAAAGTTCCGGCATTCAAGCTGTTAAGCGTTGCAGGTGCCTACTGGCGTGGCGATGAAAAAAATAAAATGCTTTCACGTATATATGGAACAGCGTTTCCTTCAAAAAAAGAACTGAATGATTATCTTCAACTTCTTGAAGAAGCAAAAAAACGTGATCACAGGAAACTGGGAAAAGAACTGGATCTTTTTGAAATATCGGATACGGTAGGCCAGGGACTCTCACTTTGGTTCCCGAAAGGTGCCACGATGCGAAAGCTGATCGAAGATTATTGGCATAGTGAACACCGGAACCGGGGTTATGAGATCATTCAAACTCCTCATATCGGTAAAGCTGAACTTTGGGAAACTTCGGGACATTTGGATTTTTACAAAGAATCCATGTATCCCGTCATGAAGGTTGAGAATCAAGATTACTACCTAAAACCCATGAATTGCCCTTTTCATATTATGGTATACAAACGTCACCAAACCTCTTATCGTGATCTTCCGATCCGTTACGCTGAATTGGGAACGGTCTATCGCTATGAACTTTCCGGCGCTTTGCACGGTTTAATGCGTGTTCGCGGCTTTACCCAGGATGATGCCCATATATTCTGCACCCCCGATCAATTGAATGAAGAAGTTGAAAAATTATTGACCTTTTCATTTGATTTTCTAAAGGCTTTCGGTTTTGATGAATATGAATTATATCTCTCTACCAAACCTGCGGAAAAATTCGTCGGCGAACCTGCTCTTTGGGAAAAAGCACAGGAATCCTTGCGCAAATCCATGGAAAAAATGAACATTGATTATAAGGTCGATGAGGGCGGGGGAGCCTTTTACGGTCCGAAAATTGACATTAAGATAAAAGATGCCATCGGCCGTCTCTGGCAATGTACGACCATTCAGTTTGATTTTAATTTACCCGAACGATTTGACATGACCTATACGGGAGCCGACGGCGAGGCACACAGACCTTTTGTGATCCATCGTGCCATCATGGGCTCTTTGGAACGGTTTATTGGGGTACTGATCGAACATACAGCCGGAAAATTCCCGCTTTGGTATGCTCCGGTCCAATTAAAGGTCATTCCGGTCTCCGAAAAATATAATGAGGTTGCCAATAAAATTGCTTCCGATATCCGTAATGTAAATTTACGTGTTGAAATGGACGGGCGAAACGAGCGTGTAGGGTATAAGATCCGTGAAGCTGAAACACTAAAAATTCCCTATATGATCGTTGTTGGTCAACAGGAAGAAGAAAGCGGTTTGTTTAAGCTGCGGCATCAGGGTGGTGAAGAATTAGCTCCTATGCAGATCGATGATATGATTGATTTATTAAAGGAACAGGAAAAGACACACAATTAAGTTCTCTAAATATCTGTGTTCCACTCTAAAACAACCCGGATAGATAACAAGGAATGAAAATATTTTCATATCTTGTACACAAATATTAATTTTATAATGAGTCTTGGGAAAGACATACAAAGGGATATTATGCAAAACTACGGTAGTGCCAAGTTCGTTGACAATAAGGTGATCCTTAGTTTAGAGGATAGAATATGTGAAACACCGGAAGAACTGATCACCAGTACCTTATTTCTGGATGTTCTCGAACGCTATATTAAAGATCTAAAGAAAAAAGGATCCAGACTTTTATCCGTTTTTGGAAAAGATCCATCAAAGATCGTTAATTCGGATATAAGAAAATTGATCAAAGTATTTCGTGTTTTAGAAAAAATGGACCTTGCTTCGGTTCCAAAATTGCTTGATAATGTTGATAGTTTTATAAAAGATCCAAATTTATTGCAGGAACTAGTTGAAGGCCTTTATAATTACTGGCGAACTTTTGAACGTTTTATCATCTGCGATTCTACGACCATTCCTTTAGATAAGCGCCCTTATAGAACCTTTAGTGCTACGATCGAGACCTTAATGCACTTGGTTCGACAGACATATCGTGATATCGAAAAAAATATTATTGGACGACATCCAAATGTTTATCGTCAGGTAGCTGCCGGGGGAGAACTGGGCGTCATTACAAGAATAAAAGATCTTGAATTGCCCAAGGAAAAAAGATATCAACAGTTGGAAAGCATTCCCATGATCAGACAGATGCTCTTATATCCGCCGTTACTTCTTGACCCCCCTATGAACAAGCGAGCAGGGAAATTTGAACAGATAGACAGAAATCCAATGGACCTTGTAGATCTTACAAGTAATGAATGGATATGCTATCCGGCTAAAGTTGGGGCTTTGCTTATACTTGTTTATGTACATGAACGTTTTTTTGAATTGGGTTTCTCGCTATGTAATCTTTTTGAATTGGCTGATGACGAATATCTGGAAAAGAAACCCGATGCCATTTATCTTTATGGGACACCTTCAGGTTCACTTGATGGCCTTGCCTCGATGCCGACAGTATTTTATGAAGATAATGATAATGATATTTTAGTCGGAGCAGTGCCGAATGATGATGCTTATGGGTATTTCGGTTATTTGAAAAAAATGATCCTGACCCTGCATAATATTAAGGTAATGAAACAGAATAAAATGCCCTTCCATGGAGCTATGGTACGGATCATCACACAAGATGATAAAGAAAAGACGGTACTCATTATTGGTGAAAGCGGCACCGGGAAATCCGAAACACTCGAAGCACTACGTATCATAGGCGATGAACAGATCAAAGAAATGATCATTATAGCTGATGATATGGGCTCTATGGATATTGATACGAATGGAAACGTGGTAGGGCACGGTACCGAAATTGGTGCTTTTGTCAGACTTGATGACCTTCAGCCCGGTTATGCTTTTGGGCAGATTGACCGTTCGATCATTATGAGTCCCAATAAGATCAATTCACGGATCATACTGCCGGTAACAACATACGAACAGGTGATCAAAGGGTATAAGATCGATCTTATACTTTATGCCAATAATTTCGAAGAAGTCGATGAGGACCATCCTATTATTTCTAAATTGCATTCAGCTGAAAAAGCCTTGGATGTTTTCCGGGATGGAACGGCCATGAGTAAAGGAACAACAACATCCACCGGTTTGATCCACTCATATTTTGCCAATATATTCGGTCCTGTACAGTATAGAGATCTACATGAAAAAATAGCGAAACGCTTTTTTGAAACCCTCTATGGAAATGATATTTTTGTAGGTCAGTTAAGGACAAGGCTCGGTATTGTCGGTCATGAGCAAAGCGGCCCTGAAGAAGCGGCAAAAGCTCTTTTAGATATCTTATGATCGTGATCGTGGTACGGAATTTGGAAAATATTTGGGAAATTTTTAACAAATCCTAAAAAACGCTTGTATTTTAGGCAGTTAGTTAGATATATTTGGCTCAAATTCCTTTGGTAAAAAGGAATTAAATTATTTATATTAACGTGTATAATTTCAAAGGAGCAATTATCGCACGTAACATGAAACCGAATCCGAAGCAGAAAGAAGACACAGTAAGAATTAACGATGCCATTCGGGCCAAAGAGGTAAGACTTATCTCCGAGGATGGCGGATTAATAGGGATCGTAGACATACGAGAGGCGCTTGACATAGCTGAGAAAAGAGATTTGGATCTGGTGGAGATTTCACCAAATGCCAATCCCCCTGTATGTAAGATCATAGATTACGGTAAATTTAATTACGAACAACAAAAGCGCGAGAAGATCAACAAGAAAAAACAACACATCATTACCGTAAAAGAAATTAGATTTCGCCCCCACACCGACACCCACGATATAGAAACCAAGGTTCGAAAGATCCGGGAATTTGTGGAAGAAGGTGACAGGGTAAAGATATCAGTAATGTTCCGTGGTCGGGAAATGGCCCACCAGGAAATGGGACATGATACTTTGAACAAGGTGATCTCGCTTCTTGAAGATGTTGTAAAGATCGACAAAGCTCCCAAACAAGAAGGGCGCTTTCTAACGGCTTATCTCGCCGCCAAAAAGTAAGGAGACATCATGCCCAAGATGAAAACAA
>CAZSGO010000033.1:0-11472 GCA_964606395.1 uncultured bacterium | reverse complement strand
GGGAGCGATTCAAACTCCATATATCTTACAGGACTCCCGGGAAATGAATGGACATACGGTCCTGCAACCCCCGGACGATTGAATAGTGATCAGTTAATATCCGAATCGTCCACACCCGTTCAACTAAGCACTTTCTATGCAAAAGTGCTCGAAAATAAACTATTATTGCGCTGGCAAAGTGAATCTGAGAGTGAAAGTTCATATTACCGGCTTTATCGCAATCGATTTCTTGTGGCAAGCATAGAAAGCAAAGGGACAACGACCATCCCCAATGATTACTCGTTCATAGATGAAGAGGTCCTGAGTGGGATCAGTTACGAATATATTATTTCAACTATTGACCATGCGGGATATGAATCATTTTTGGATACACTTCTTTCGCCTAAAATAAAGCTCTCTGATCAATTAAAACCTTTTACGCTAAGTTTGCCTCGCCCCAACCCATTTAACAGCGTCTGCGTCATTAAAATGCACGTTAATGAAGCACTTGAGATCAAAATGGATCTGATCGACCTATCCGGCAAAAAAGTCATGAACATTCTTCAGCAAAATATGCCAAAAGGCGATCATGACATTATCATTGATCTTGATAAACATCCATCTGGGAAATATTTCATTCAATGTTCAAGCACTTATCTGAATGAAACTTTGGAAATTGTAATGCTTAAATAATTATTCTCAATATATTACCGGTAAACAGGTAATTAAATGTACTCGCTTCAATGCAATATTAAATTTGTACCCATAATAATATTTGCAGGAAAAACTCGTATTTACATGTCATTTTTGACTTTATGCGTTTTATTTCGATGATATTTAGTTTATATTTAATTCTATGAAAAAACGTTTTTACATTGAGACATACGGTTGCCAAATGAATGAATACGATTCGGAGATCCTTGCGGGGGTGCTGCAATCGCACGACTACATTTTATGCGACTCGGCTGAAGAAGCTGATATTATTCTACTGAACACCTGTTCAGTCCGCGATAATGCGGAATTAAAGATCCATTCCCGCTTGGGAGAGCTTAAACATCTTAAAGATAAAAATCCCGACCTAAAACTTGGGGTTGTGGGCTGTATGGCCCAAAATCTTAAAAATGAGCTTATCGAGAAAAAGCCCTTTGTTAACATGATCTTGGGACCTGATTCGTATCGTGATATTTTCAAGCACCTTGGTGCCGATGAAGCCCATGTTATCGACACGAAACTTTCAAAATTTGAAGTTTATGACGGACTTTTCCCGGCACGGAAAGAAGGCGTGAACGCCTGGATATCCATTATGCGGGGCTGTAATAAGTTTTGCTCATACTGTATTGTGCCCTATACTCGCGGACGAGAACGCAGTCGCAGTATTCAAAGCATTGTTGATGAAGCAAAACGCAGTATAGACCAAGGCTTTGTAGAGATCACGCTGCTTGGTCAAAATGTAAATTCCTTTGATCACGAAGGAGATAAATTTCCTGCTTTACTTGAAGCGCTGACAAAGGTTGATGGGTTAAAAAGACTTCGTTATACCTCTCCCCACCCTCAGGATGTCGATGAAGAGCTTATGCGTATACATGCCGAATATAAACCCCTGATCGCAAACCATATCCATTTGCCCTTACAGGCAGGTTCGGATGCCGTATTGACGGCAATGAACCGCACATACACACAAAAACACTACCTTGAACTGGTGGACATGATACGTAAATATGTCCCCGATATGGGTATCACAACGGATATTATTGTAGGATTCCCCGGCGAAAGCGAGTCGGATTTCCGCGAAACCTTAAAGGTCATGGAATATGTCAAATATGACAATGCCTACACCTTCAAATACTCTCCAAGGCCTTACACTAAAGCCTGGAATATGGAAGATGATGTCACGGAAGCGGAAAAATCCGCAAGACTGACAGAATTGATCACCCTGCAAAAAGCACATACATTAGAACGTTTTAGAGAAATGATCGGTAAAGATGTAGATATACTGGTCGAAACCCGCAGTAAGAAAAGATCGGAAGAAATGCGCGGACGAACGGCATGTAATAAAATTGTTGTATTTCCCAAAGAGAATTACAAGCCAAAAGATCTGATCACTCGCAAGATAACGGACGCCCAAGGCGTCACATTGTTCTCACGAGAAACATAAACAGAGAAAAATGGTAAAAAGATACCAAAAACAGTACGATCAAGCCTTTCGCCGGATGTCTACTCAGCAATTCCAGTCAGCTCCGGATTTTACCTTGACTGAATCGGATATTGTCAACAACGGTGTATTTGATCATAAGCGACATCTTTTCCTGGGTGTATACTCCCCTTCCATTATTGAGGGTATGTTCGAACGCTACGGCGTAAGGGACTATTTCGAGAATAAAGGTATACCCAATGTAACCTGGCATTTAAACATGAATGATCCTTATGTGCACCGCTTTATTTTACTTTCGGAACGGGACGGGATCAAACATAAGCTCATCGAACTGGTACTTCAGCGGAAGAATCTTAAACTACCTCTTGATAAAAATCGCATTCTGAATTTGGAGTTTTTGCACGTAGAATGGTTAATGATGCAAAATCCCTATAAACCTTTCAGTATGAATAAGCCGCCTCTTCCCGGACAGAAAGCACCGGGCCTGGGGATCGGCATGCACATGCTTCAAATATTATTCCACCTTGCAAAAAAAGCGAATACGCATGGCTTGATCAATTCTCCCAATTATCTTCACACAGCTATATTTTTCTCACGCGCCTTTCATTTTCTTGACCCGAAGGTCGAAGCCTTTATGCAGGTGATAAAATACCAAAAATTACCTCATTACAGTCACTATACGCTTAGTTGGGCGGATGAATACGGAGCCATACAGCATACGCGCAATCATCGGGCCGTCAATTGGCGCCCCTCTACGATGATAGCCCCTATTTCTTCTGAGGCCAGACGTTATTTCTATTCACGTGATTATCGTAAAAAAGTAAGAAAGACCCGACAAAAATTAAAGATCTCGATAAATATGCGTAAACTTAAAAAGAAGTTGAAAGAACATGGACAGATCCACTAGAACATGTATTTTTTTAAACGGCGTTCCCCCGTCAAAAAAATTGCTCAAACATTTCACATCTGCCGAAGATGTATTTATTAGTGTCGACGGTGCTTACGATTACCTGAAAAAATATCAGGTACAACCGGCCGTTTTGATCGGAGACATGGATTCGATCTCGGTCATTCCTGAAAACATGGATATTAAGATCATTCACTCTCGTGAAATGGAAACAAACGATCTGGAAAAAGCTCTGAATTATTGCCTTGAACATGATCTGCGAAATATTCGTATTTTTGGTGCCGATGGTAAAAGAATTGATCATGCATTGATCAACGTCGCTACACTTTCAGCTTACTCTAATCTTTTAGATATTGAGATCATTACAAATGAAGAGTATCTGAGATTTCTAAAGCCGGGTGAATACGGTTTTACCGGAAAAAGAGGTCAGCGGTTTTCATTGTTAGCGATCTACTCCGCCGATGAATTGACTCTGGAGAATGCTAAATTTCCGCTGGAAAACGATACCTTGCATAAAGGGTCCAGAGGACTAAGTAACGCTTTCCGTTCCAAAGAGCTGATCATCCGCTTTCAAACAGGTACCTTGCTCTTTATGACCGAATTAAAGATATGAGCATACAGTTAAATCCTCTCGATATAGTTATTATTGGAATATATTTTCTCGCCTTATTCCTGATCGGTTTTTTACGCAAGAAAAAACGACCGAACAATGAGGACTTTCTGCTTTCTGGACGACGCCTGACACTTCCTTTGTTCGTAATGACACTTGTCTCCACCTGGTATGGCGGTATCCTGGGTGTCGGTGAATTCACCTATCAATACGGCCTCTCAAACTGGTTCGTAATGGGTTTCCCCTATTATATATTTGCGATCATCTATGCATTTTTTATCGCCGGAAAGATCCGAAAAACGCAGGCGGTCAGTATTCCTGAGCTCATTTCGCAAGGTTACGGCAAAACACCTTCATTTATCAGCGGGTTCTTTGTCTTCCTGATGACCTCACCGGCACCTTATTTATTGATCGCCGGGATCATCATCTCTATGATAACCGGACTTTCATCCGTTTTGTCGGCATTGATCATTTTTATCGTTTCCGCCGTCTATCTTTACAAAAAGGGATTCAAAAGCGTTGTTCAGTCCGATATAATGCAATTTCTGTTAATGTTCGTGGGGTTTATCATATTGTTGATATTCCTTTTGAAACAATATCCCATAACGGAATATTTCCAGACAACTCATCTGCCTCATGAACATTTGACCCTGACCGGAGGCCTTCCGCTTACCTATATTATTTCATGGTTCTTTATTGCATTGTGGACGCTTGTCGATCCGGGATTTCATCAGCGATGTGCAGCCGCAACATCTGCCAAGACTGCCCGTAATGGCATTTTACTCAGTATTGTGTTCTGGATGATATTCGATGCTCTAACCGTAATAACCGGCTTATATGCAAGAGCATTACTTCCTGATATTCAAGCACTTTACGCATATCCTCTTATCGCAGAGCTGGTATTGCCCGTAGGATTGTTCGGGTTGTTCTTAACGGGGCTTCTGGCTACGGTCATGTCTACTTTGGATTCATATATTTTCATTTCCGCCCAAACGGTCGGCTATGATATACTGTCCCGATATTACCCGAACAATGTTCGAAGAAATGTCCGTATCGGCTATGCGGTTACTGGAATTATCGCCATGATCATTGTATTGGCGATCCCCTCCGTTATCAATATTTGGTATTTGATCGGTACTCTTGTCATTCCCTCGTTGCTCATCCCCACCCTTTCGGTTTTATTCAAGAAACCCATTTCTTCAAATGCAATTGTGTTACTTATGCTCGGATCGGTATTTATCACGGGAATGTGGTTTTTAGCCGGAAAGATACTTGGACATTATCCATTGAACATTGAGCCTTTTTATCCCGGCTTATTATTTAGTCTTACAGTCTATGTAACCGGTAGATCAACGATTCGAAAACACAATTGATTTAAATTGTTGATTACCGTTATTATCATATAATTACCAACCAATTACAAGCTTTTCAATTATATCACAAATTAATATCAAATATTTATCGCAATTCAATTGATTTTTAAAATTTTATATTTTAAATTCGTTCCCACGCAAAACAAGGAGCAATAAAATGGGCAAGAAAAAAATTATTTTGGCATACAGCGGCGGTTTGGATACCACCTGTGCCATCCCCTGGCTAAAAGAGAACGGATACGATGAAGTGATCTGTTTTTCAGCGAATCTCGGAAGTGAATTTTCACCTGAAGACCTCAAGGAACGAGGTATTTTAACGGGCGCATCTAAAGTGATCGTTAAAGACCTTCGAGAAGAGTTAGCGCAGGATTTTCTTATCCCAGGTTTAAAAGCAAACTTGATCTATGAAAACAAATATCTACTTGCAACCGCTTACGGACGTCCATTGATCGCAAAATATCTTGTTGATTGCGCTCACGAAGAAGGTGTTGAAACCGTTGGACATGGCTGTTCCGCAAAAGGAAACGACCAGGTCCGCCTTGATGTAACCGTTAAAATGCTTGATCCCGGTCTGAAGATCGTTGCCCCTCTTCGCTATTGGGAATTATCATCACGTGAATCTGAAATTGAATATGCGGAAAAAAAGAACCTTCCCATTAAATTGACAAAAGAAAAAATATATAGTATTGATCAGAACATTTGGGGTATTGCCGTTGAATGTGGAGCATTGGAAGATCTTGCCAATGCAACTCCCGATGATTCCTACGTTTTATGTAATAGGATCGAAAACACACCCGATGAACCGGAATTTGTCAGCATTACATTTGAAAAAGGTGTTCCTGTAGCATTAAACGGCAAGAAAATGACTTTTCTTGAAATTACGGAAGAACTAAATGAAGTTGCCGGAAAACACGGTATCGGACGTACGGATATGATCGAAGACCGCATCGTCGGAATTAAATCCCGTGAAATATATGAAGCACCTGCAGGTTGGACACTTATTCAAGCCCACAAGGATCTTGAATCCATCGTATTGGACAGAGAGACTCTGGCATTTAAAGAAATTGTTGCTCTTAAATACTCTCAAATGCTTTATCAGGGTCTTTGGTATACTCGTTTGCGTGAAAGCCTTGCAGCTTTTGTTGACAAAACACAAGAGAAGGTCACCGGTACCGTTACCATGAAAATGTATAAAGGCAACCTGATCGTTACATCACGTGAGACCCCTTATTCTATGTATAGAATGAGTATGGCGACCTATGGTGACGAAGATGAATACGTTCGCGAAAACGCAGAAGCTTTCATCGATCTGTTTGCGATGCCTTTTTTAGAAAAATAAAACTGACCGATCAAGTGAAGTATAATAGAAAAGGCAAAAGTAATTTTTGCCTTTTCGCTTTTAGATTAGTACTTTTCACTACAGTTAACGAGGAGATTTACAATGGCTAAAAAGTTATGGGGCGGACGTTTTACAAAGCCCATAGATCCGGATTTTGAAACATTTTCAAGATCTATTCATTATGATGCAGTTCTTGCCGAATATGATGTTTTACACTCCATATTACATGTTCGCGCTTTGCATGGGGCAAATCTGTTGAGTAATTCGGAGTCATCACAGCTTCTCGAAGCCCTTCACCTGCTGATGTCGGAAATTAAAGAGGGTAATTTTTCACCCGATCCCGATGAAGAAGACATCCATTCGGCCGTTCAAAACATTCTCGAGCAACGTGTCGGGAAATTGGCTTTAAAACTTCATACCTTACGCTCTCGTAATGACCAGATCGCTTTTGACGTTAAGTTATATGCATTCGGTTCAGCTTTGGAATTATGGGAAGCCCTTACAAAATTAGTTGCTTCTTACGTCGAATTAGCCAAAAAATACAACGATGCCCCGTTTATAGGGTACACCCATACCCAAAGAGCCCAGATCATTTTATTTGCCGATCACTGCAGGGCATACGCAACGATGTTCGATCGTGACCGTGAACGAATCGAAGATTATCTTAAGCATGTGAAAGTCCGTATCGGTGCAGGCGCATTGGCGGGTTCCTCTATCCCCCATGCCGCTTATACGGCGGCAATACGAATCCAGGACCCGGACGACGCCCTGAAGATCCGCGTGGTTGAGAATTCTCTGGACCATGTGGCTGACCGGGACTTTGTGGTTGAATTGCTTTCCATTGCTTCAATGATGCAAATGCATCTATCCCGTTTTGCGGAAGATATGATTCTCTATTCCACTGCGGAATTCGATTATGTTGATCTCCCGGAGCCATTTTGTACGGGTTCTTCGCTTATGCCGCATAAAAAGAATGCGGACCTAATGGAATTGGTCCGTGGACAAACGGGAAACGTTTATGGAAACCTGCTTTCATTACTGGTAACGATGAAAGGACTTCCCTTGACCTATAATCGCGATATGCAGTTGGATAAAGAACCCCTTTTCAGGACTGTCGATCTATTGCTTGACGAAATGGATATGGTGGCACGCATGGTTCCGGATATTAAATTGAAAGAAGATGTTATCGCCAAAGCTTTATCGGATGAACATCTCTATGGCGTAGAAATAGCCGAATTCCTTGTACAACAAGGTACTGCTTTTAAGGATGCCCATGATATTGTGGGCAAACTCGTTCGTTATTCTGAATTAAATGATGTAAAGATCAAAGACATACCGGCCGATAAGCTTATCGAATTCCATGCTAAGCTCACTCAGGATGCCTTAAGATCCATCATGACACCCGAATATGCGGTAAAGCAGAAGAAGTCGATTAAACGGTAAAAGACCTCACACAAAGACGCTAAGTACCACAAAGTCACAAAGAAGAAAATATTTTATCCACCAAGTTACATAAGGCACGGTAAGAATAGCCCCAAAGAAACAACGTGCACAAAGAATTCAAAGGCCCTAAGTTTTTAGGGCTTTTTTATTGAAGTATTATGCACTGTGAGGGTGAGCAATGAGAAAGTTTAAGGTTTAAGAGTTTAATAGTGAACTACGATGTAGTCTCCAATGATGTAATTCCAACTGATAAAGAGGCTTAACTATGTGAAAATCGGTGTGATATTCACTGAACCCTTGGCAAAGGAAAGCGGATTTGAATAATTAAACACTTTTCAACATTTCAACGCTTCAACAATTCAACCTCATATTCAATATACCAATAACTGATATTGTATTTCAATTTAATACAAAAAATATTAAAATCTTACTTAGTTGAAAGATATTCCAACAAAGCCCTATTGATACCGTCTTCTATTCTTGCATTGTAATCTTCTACCGAATGTCCCGCATTTTGAATATTGCCTCGATGATATCGTTGCCAGGGCCATGCCAAAACTAGTATTGCGGAATAATAATCTTGTTGGATAAGATCGTACGCAAACCATCCACCCCAAAAAGCGGCAATACCAATTGCCCCAATGGCGCCTTTGGCATTTTTTGCATAGATCTGACCGGCTCCGGGTAAAAATCCGGATAACCATTTTGCCGTTTCAATGTTCTTTCTCTTTTTTGCGTCTTGTATAAGGGAGTCAACGCTGGTTTCAAACTCCGGTGTCCACATTTCCTTTAGTTTAAGACTTTGAACCAGAAATTCACGGGAATTCTCATAATCGCCTTTTAAGGCATTTAATATTCCCAATAACAAGGCTGTTCTTGATCTTTGCTCTTGATCTTGGGTGAAATAATAAACATTGATCAATCCGGACTCGGCGCGATCCAGATCACCTTCTATGATATCGAGACGGTAAAGGTCAAGTTTTCTGTCGGTCAGTAGTGGTTCCTGCGCATAAGAAATGGAATTTTCAAGAAAAATACGAGCAGTTTTAAAGTCCGAGACAGATAAATAGTTTTCAGCTAAGGCCATATCGATCAAAACGAGTTTATCTTTGAGACCCGCTTCTTCAGCCTTCATCCGGTCGGAATACAAAGAGATCAAGGTGTCATTGGCAAATAGAATACTACCTAATAAGAATATGAACACAATATACTTTAATCTTGATCTCATTGTTCATACCTCTCTATGATCTTGAGTTTCTGCAGGTCGTTATATTCTCTTACCGCTTTAACTGATCCATAGATATCGCTTAAATAGAACCATGAAGCTACCGCAGTCCATATCCATGCCTGCACAGAGCCCGGTCCGTTCTTTGAAAAATGATAATAAGCATTATATGCGGGAGCCGCCACGACCGAAAATGCCTGAAAACCGTCCATTAAACGTCCTGCATATATCTTACCGCTACCCGGAATGATCGTCGACATAATACCACCCAATGCAGGTGAACGGTATGTCAATTCACAGCCCTCAAGAGAATATCGTTTAAGTTTTCCACCCATGTCTTCTGGCAATTTCATAGAAACCGCCAGAGAAGAGTCAAATTTGCCCTCTTTAAAATATGAATTGGCCACTAAATATTGACTCCAATCCTGAGAAAATTCATTTTCCCTTATAATGGCCCTTAATTTATCATAATCATGATTTTGAAATAAAAATTCAAGATAAGAACGATAAATATCGGGAGATCCGTTCTCAATTTTAAGAAGATGACGGTAACAATCCTCAGCCAGACCGATCTGTCCGGTTTGATCGTAGAGTCCGGCAAGAGCTTTATAAATAACCGTGGATCCTTTGTTTTCCGGTAATTGTGCATTGTATAGTTCAATAGCCAATTCTTTATCATATTTTGCAATATAGGCCGGAAGATCGTTTGCATAAGCAACGACAAAACACAGTAATATGATCAATATCGTTTTTTTCATTTCGTCGTATCCGGGTAATCTTCGCTCAATCTTGTGACCTCATCTCTCTTATAATAGACATAATTGGCGCTGTAGCAACGCATAAGACGATCACCGGTGTTCAAGATAGCTTCGGGAAAAGATTGATGTTTCATGCAAAGAAAAGCGTATTCCGAGCAGCTGGGATGAAAAGTGCACACATCCATATCCTGGGGAGATATAAAATCTTTATATACATAGACCGCTTCCATAAAAAGATTGGCTATAAAGGGCGTATCTTTATCTTTTTCGAGTTTTGTTGTGATCTTTCTATTGGCAAATTTCTTTGCGTAGCTGTCAGTGGTAAAATAATGATCATTAATTACGGCAACATCATTCTGAGCCCACAGCTGGACCGTAAAGATCAATATGAGAGAGATAAATAGCCTTTTAGAACGTATATTCATGGATATCGCAATCTTCGGGTAATTTAAATTTTTCCATAAAGGAATCGGGAATACTCTCAAGTTTCTTAATTCCCCGGAAAATGTACCGGCTCGTATCATTGTTTTCCAGGATCACAATTTCCAGAGGATAAGCATAATTGTTTACGTTTAACCAATTACTAAAGTTTACTTCCTTGCTTATTGAATTGTCGGAATCATAACTTTGTGTTTTAATTATCTCTTGATCTTTTGAGAATACTTTTATACGAATATATTCTTTTTTCTTTTTACCCTTCAATTCCCAGGTTTTGACCAAAGTATCGCTTTTTAATTCATACTTATTAAGAGAAAATCCCAACTCACTCAAACCTTGATCCTCCGATCCCGTATTGATAAATAACTGCACAGGTGTCGTTGCGATCAAAGCATCCGGATTATTCAAGATAAGAGCAATATTCTTTAGTGGATAATAATACAGTAAACTCTCGGAGATCATTTTAATGTATTGCGTAACCGGCTTATTAATAAACATATATGACCCTTCATATGGGGCATAGTATACCAATGCAGATTCCTGCTCGACACCATTGAATTCTTTTTGATATTCAAAGTAAACAACCGAAGCCCGGACGACAGAAAATGTGATGGAGAGAACAAAAAGTAAAATAATATTGATCTTATATTTCATAATATTTCATAGAAAAAAAGAATGCCCACAAGCTTGTGGACATTCCTGTTTTTTTGATTGATCTTAATATGTCGTGGTTGAAGCACCTGCACCGATAGCGCTTGTGCTGATCACCCAGCCGATACCGGCCCACATTACCTGACGCCAGCGTTTTGCTTTAATGTATGCATCTGCATAGCCCATACTGTATTCGGCACCCATACCAACGATCTTTTCAGACGGAACATCACCGGGTACAAAATAAGCAACAGCTGCACCAACACAGTTACAGCCCAGGCCGGCAAAAACCCATAACCAGCTTGCGTCCCTTTTACCATCACTTTTACCATGCATATATCCCATGTCATAAGAGTTGGCTTGGAATTCGGTTGCAAGCACAAATACAAAACTTAGTATCAACATAACACTAACAATTTTCTTCATCATAATGAAGTTCTCCTTAATTTATAGTTTTTGCCACTTGTGAATTTATTAGAATCAACATTGAATTGCAAAAAGTATTTTTATGAATATCGAATATGAAAATGTCATAACAGGGTTATATTTTTATGGAATTTAGGCCTTGTTTGTGTTATAATTTAAGCTGAATTGAAA
>CAZSGO010000032.1:7551-11654 GCA_964606395.1 uncultured bacterium | reverse complement strand
CGGTGATGCCTGTGCAGCATATGAAAGTTTAATACCCCACTGACTACCATCACTGAGAAGTCGCTTAAAAGCACACTGGTCTTCAGGGGTTGTAATGATCAAAATATCTTTGATCCCGGCTAACATTAAGGTAGATAAGGGATAATATATCATCGGTTTATCATATACGGGTAATAGCTGCTTACTCACAGCAAGGGTAATTGGATATAACCGTGTCCCTGCTCCACCCGCTAATATTATACCTTTCATTTAATGCTCCATGAATTATCATTTTCAATTAAACTATTTAATTCACTCTGCAATTGATTATATTCTTTCTTTTTTCTCTCAATAAATCTTTCGGTCAAAACTATTTTCTCTTTAATACCTTCCTGAGTTAAAAGATATCTATAATTCTTTTTATTTTCAGCAGTTGCAAAATTCTCAATTTTTATCAGTCCCTTAGCGATCAAAGCATTGAGAACATAATTGATCTTTCCGACACTAAAACCCAATTCATCGGCTAAAGTATGCTGATTTTTAATTCCTTCAGCTTTACGGAGTATATTGAGCTCTAGTTCTTCGTTTTTCATAGACAGTACAGTATAGAATTTAAATTGTTAATGGCTTCGCCACACAGAGTCCCATTTAACTCTTTATTTCGAATAATAGGATTGATCGTTTTCTTATATTCATTTTTTGAATTTCAGTTAATATAGTAGAATTTTACTAAATGTGGTATAATTAATTCCTATTATTGTAATTTTTATTTATCCACTTTAGGTATTCGCCTGATTTAACACTTGCTATCCACTCTGGATTACTCAGATACCATTTTACTGTCTTTTTAAGTCCTTCGGCAAAGGTTACGGACTGAGTCCAGGCAAGGTCTTTTTTGATCTTATCGCAATTGATCGCATATCGTCTGTCATGCCCTGCCCTATCTTTCACATATGAGATCAGCTTTTTGTAATAGTTCTTATCTTTCCCGTTCTCTTCGGCAACAATTTCACATAGAACATTTAAAAGATCAATATTGGTCCATTCATTTTCACCACCAATATTGTACGTTTCACCAATTTTTCCCTGTTCTAATATTTCCCAGATACCACTGCAATGATCCTCGACATACAGCCAATCGCGTATATTTTTGCCATCACCATAGACGGGTAGTTCTTTTTCTTCAAGCATATTATTGATCATTAAAGGAATAAGCTTTTCGGGAAATTGATAAGGACCGTAATTATTTGAACAATTCGAAATAGTGACCGGCAATCCATAAGTATGATAATATGCTCTTACCAAATGATCTGAAGATGCTTTTGATGCAGAATAGGGACTTCTGGGATCATACGCTGTACTTTCAAAGAATTTACTTGAGGGATCATCCTCGGGCAATGAACCAAAAACTTCATCTGTTGATACGTGATGAAAGTGGATCTTCTTACCATTAATAAATTGTTTTCTGGCAAGCTCCAGTAAATTAAACGTGCCAATAATGTTTGATTGAATAAATTCTGCCGGACCGGTAATGGATCTATCTACATGCGATTCCGCTGCAAAATGAACAATATAATCAATTTCATATTTTTCAAATATTAATTCTAATTTTTTGTAATCAACAATGTCGACTTTTTCAAAATAATAGCGTTCACCGGTATGTTTTATTTCAATATCAATTAAATTTAAGGGATTACCAGCATAAGTCAATTTATCTACATTAATAACAGAACCTGTGAATTCGGGGTTTTCAAATAAAATTCTTATAAAATTCGAACCAATGAACCCGGAGCCACCGGTTACAAGGATATTTTTTTCAATAAACGTTTTACTCATGTTATATTCCTAAAATCAATTTTATTTTATTTCATTGTTTTTAAGATTAATTAATTCTTGTTTCTTCAATGTCTTTTTTGCCGTAATGACCATAGGAGGACCAATAAATCTATTATTTAATATCGCTACGCCTTTCCCGGTTTTCTGCGCTTCCTCAAAAAGAGATAACATCTCACCTGCGTTGGAAACATCGTCTTCTGATGGTGAAAAATATTGATGGACCAAGCTTATTTCCTTCGGATGCAAAACCAACATACCTTCAAAACCGAGATTCTTCGCAATAATAAGGTTTTTTTCGAGATCCTCGAGATCATGGACATTGATGTGCACCGTGTCAATGGGAATTCGACCTTGCGCTCTTGCGGCCATGGCGATCATTGCCCGTGGAACTTCAAGACTATTACCTGCATGGTCATGAATTCCCTCCAGATCGGCAATATAATCTTCACAACCGAATGCGATGGCTATCACTCTTTCTGATGCGGCACATATCTCTTCGGCATGCAGTGCTGCAGAAGCTGTTTCGATCAAGGGGATCAGCTTAAATGTACCTATGGGCATTTTTTTTTCATACTCGATCGTTTCCAGGAGTTTATCAATAAAATAAATGTCTTTGCCATCCCTGGATTTCGGATACATGAATCCATCTACTCCGGGAATGGTCAATTGCATCAGGTCCTGAAGCAATTGTCCACTTTCCCTATCATTTACCCTTGGAAAAACATGGAATTTCTTAAAAGAATCATCTTTAACATATTTTACAATATTATCTCTCGCAATTTGCTTATTTTTAAGAGGTTGTACGGAATCTTCAATATCCAGCAACAGGACATCGGCAATCGAACGGGAAGCGCTGTCCATGAGCCTATCGTTATGAGCCGGAACAAACATTAAGCTACGTAATAAATAATCCATTATTTTTGCTCCTTTCGTTTGATCAACACTTTTCGTCTAAATGACAAGACATCCCTATTATCCTGATTATAGGCTACCGTCTCTACATAAACTATTCCACGATCGTTTTTTGAATTGGAGTCTCGCACATCCAGGATCTCAGTTCGGCAATAAATGGTATCGCCTATAAACACCGGTGCCAAATGTTTTATATCTTCATATAATAAATTGGCTATGGCTTTCCCACTAATATCAGGTACCGTGATCCCAACCGCTAAACTAAAAACAAGCGTACCGACAACCAATATCTTTCCATGCTGGTTTTTTCTAGCATAATCGGCATTTGTGTGAACCGGATGATGATTCATCGTCATTAAGGCAAACTGATTGTTATCGCTCTCAAAGATCGTTTTAGAAAGAGCATGTTCAATGACCTGACCTTTCTTGAAATCCTCAAAATAATTTCCCATTTTGCTTTCGATCATGTTACCACCCATTCTTTTATTTAAGAAATTTCTTTAAACTACGCCTCCGGCATAATCAGCCACATTTTACTGATAAACAAAAAGATACAGAAAGGATTTTGGGCTTTTATACGTCGCCTTAAATTAACATTATTGCAAATCTTAATAATATAAGAATTCTCTTTAATAAATGAAATGAATTAAAAGGTTTTTCCTAAATTAACCTCGATGCTTTTAATATGTTCTTACTTGATTATTCTATGAAATTAGTAGATATAAAATACGAAAATAGTATTTAAATATTTATTCTTAACAATTAGAGTATTTCAAAGCTTTCGCTCCTACGGAGCTGGGTTCTGTGCTAGATCAAATTACTACATAGATGCCGTCCATCAGCGACGGACTGAATTCAAATATTCTTTCGGATGTGCTATAAAAAAGATATTGTTCCTCTGGGAATTCAATCACATATCTCTCAAAATTATATGGATATTAATCAAAAGAATTCCTTAAAAACCGAAGTATATTGTCGATAAGTTGTTAGGTTTTTGGTTTGAATAAACCTTGTCTCGACACAATGAATATTTTTTTGACCCCAGCGGGGTTAAAAAACATCTCCCCGGGTGAAACCCGGGGTTAGCACATCTAAACAAAAACAACCACAGCGTGGTTGAATAGAAATTGATAAATCCTTCCTCTTGAACTACTCTGTAGTTCATGTTCCAAGTAAATATTTTTCTATGCTATTTGACCCCTAATGGGGTCTTTCTTATTCAACCCCCTCGGGGTTGGATATTTTTAGGAGTACCTGCTTATACTCTTATTTAACCCTTTCAGGGTTCCAATATTTAATTAAAAATAATTCCTCGAGGCTTAGCTCGGAGTTGTTCATTGTGTTTGTTATACAATAATTCAGCTCCATAGGAGCCA
>CAZSGO010000032.1:5270-7451 GCA_964606395.1 uncultured bacterium | reverse complement strand
ACAAACCATCTAATTCTGTTAAATATTTGATATTTCTTCATTCATCAACCTGAACGCCGGCCGGATATAGCTCAGAAGCTTAAGAGCAGGTTGGTGGAATCTGTTTGGATTCAACCCCGCCGGGATTGAATATATCATGCCTTTTACAAACGCTTTGTGGCCTGTTGCATTTTCAATTGCAAACTAATTAAAGCCTTAAAATTCTTATCTGTGAAATCTGTGTAATCTGTGGTTGTCTTATCTTATCTTAACTTATCTCTTGGTTCTTGTCTCTTGTACAGCTCCCCTCTTCTCCGCCTGCCGGCGAGAATACAGTGGACAAGCCAATTCGTTCGTGGTGATGATTTATTCAAAGTTATTATACCCCGGGACCGGATTTATGATAATTGTGATTTTTTATTCAGTGATTCTGTATCGATCTCAACAGAGATGATTTTACCTAATTGCTCAATAGCAACATATAAGCGAGAGCGATTTTTAATATTTACAACTCGTCCCTCAATTCCTGCAAAAATGCCACGGTTAATTTTAATGATCTCCCCTTTTGAAAAGGCATATCCGTCATTAATTTCCAAGTTCGAGGGTTGTGCCAACATTAATTGAATAGCTTTAATTTCTTGATCTCTGATTATTGCAGGTCTATTGGTAAATTGAACAAATGAACTAACACCTTGTTCTTCGAGTATATAATATTTCATTTTAATCGATGTTTTAATAAACAAATAACCCGAAAATAGTGGGGTTTCGATCTTTTTAATTCTATCGGACCATTTATTGTATTTTACTATAAGAGGTAAATATATTTCATATTTATCGGATAATCGCTCGGCAATAGCCTTTTCATGCCTTGGGCGGACTCTTAATACATACCATTTATTTTCTATTGTATTATTCAAATGCTGAAGCCGGGATTAAATTTGCTTGTTAATATGTTGATAAGTTTATTAGTCGATGGGTCGATAAACTTTTCATCTTCTTATCGACTTTATCGACTTTATCGACTTATCGACTTATCGACTTCTTAATGGTTTGGATGCTCTATACTTGCCGTTAAAATACTCTTATGCATTGTAACAACAAAAGCACCTGCTTTTTGAGAATAGATCGGTTCGGGATTCCCATTTTCAAGGCAGGCATCATTCATGCGTTTAAAACCTGTCCCCCAATTGTCTACAAGCCCAAGACTTTGGAATATCATCGCAAGATTACTGTTACGCAGGATCGTACGGTCTTCATAGAGTATCCGGTCAAGATCAAGCTCTGCGGGTAATGCTCCGGGGCTCCATATTTCCAGCCAATCTTCAAAAACACGGATCTGAATATTACCGGTATCATTATAATCACGGTGAAGGATCGCATTAATGATCGCTTCCTCAAGAGCATCTAAGGGATAATCCCATTTCATCTCTTCCTTACCGCTACGATGATGAATTAAACCCTGGCTGATATGCTTTTTAATAAATTCAAGAATTTCATCAATCGCGGAAATTAAGTTTGATTCAATATTCTTCCTGTCGATGAATTTTGTAACAGTATTCCCGTCAAAGCGGGCAATTTTGATCACAGCATTGGAAAAAAGTTCATTTCGTTTTGCAAAACATAAATAACCTGCTTTGGTCACTTTTTCATCTTTTATTTGACGTATCTGCTGTAAAAAATCGGCGACATTTTTAAAATTACCATCCGATGTGAATTTTTTGATCAATTCTTCATCAAATTCTATCTCACTGAGTGGAATATCGACAAATGATGCTGCATGATCCGTTAATGAGTTATATGTTTTCTGGTCACTTTTCTCAATTTTGCTCATTGTTTACACCGTTGGTTTCACATATTGTTAAGTAGCTAAAAATATTATTATTTTTCGCAATAAACAAAGGAAAAATGTTGGTGGTTGATGGTTGATAGTTGATGGTAATAAAATAATATCTTTTCTGTAATGTTTTGGGGAACCAATTCGCAAGTAAATTCATATATGAGATACACAACAACTTATTACTTCCCTCCTTATCCTTCGCCATAACATCTATCCCCAATTGGGTGTTATGGCGCATGTACAAGAAAAGTTGATGGTTGATGGTTGATAGTTGATAGTTGATAGTTGAAATGTGGGATATTTGCTCAAAGGCAAATAGAATATTTCGATTTTAACAAAATTACTATGTCATCCTGAACTTGTTT